>JASGCT010000027.1 GCA_030053915.1 Alphaproteobacteria bacterium | reverse complement strand
CATAGCATCTATTTTGAGGCAAAGATAAAAAATTAAACTATTCAAAAATTGCGTAGAAATACGTAATTTATTAAGTAAAAATACTTAAAAATGATAATTTATTTTTAGGAAATTGCTGAAAATATTGCTTTAATCTATAAACATAAATAAAATATAGAATATTTAATAGGACAAAAGTAACTATAAATGAAAATCAATTATATTGTGGGCATTGCAACATAATAAACTGGTTGAGTAAGGTTGTAATATTTTGAGTGATTTGTATATTACAATTTGAAACGGTATTACCTGATATATTTAATTTACAAGGCGAAGAAAATGATGCCCCATTCGGACCATCAATATCAATATTCGAAGCATAAATACCCACCGAAGGTTGCTGTAACACGGTATTGTTAAGGATATTGCTATTAATGTCTAACATCAGTATAGCGATTCTTCGGGATCTTACAAAAGTACAATTGCTAACAGTGCTCCAGCTTTGGCTATTGCCTTCTTGCGATGCATTTACAAAATAATACGTTGATGGATAGCCTTGATTTAAATTTGTTTTAAAACTGATAGTATAAAGATTACTATCTGTTGTTTGAATGTTCGAAATAACAATTGGACTTGCAGTTTGCTGAATAGTGCCGTCTCCATTATATAAATAAAGCGTATCGCCTTGTTTGCCAATAGATAAAGGAATGAGACTTTTATTTGAAATACTTGTAAAATTTACTTGAAAACCATTGTTTAATATAGTATCTGCTAATAAAGCGTATTTTCTTACATTTAATGCATCATCACCACAATCTTGAATGAGCGAATTTAAAATAAATGGACCTTTAGAAAAATTGCTTACTGGCATGAGAATATTGATACCATCTCTATTTGAGCTCAAGAGTTGCATAGAGTTAGGTAATGGCAACACTTTAAAAGAATCTAATGTGATATTGGAACTATAACTTGCATTAAAAGCTACGGCTGGGCTACTATGTACTGTAACATTTTGAAAAGAAATATTATTAGCATCATTTAATTGAATGGCTGGCATCCAACCAGAAACTGCACTTGGGTCTTTTATAAAATACATACCCGTATCAATTAAAGTTGGTAAACTGGTATAGGTGATGTCAAAAATTGAATCTGAAATTTTGGTAGTTGTAGCATTTTTAATGGAATAAGTATTTGCAATGCCAGATACAAGTTCTTTTGTTTTAGTCCTAAATAATCCAAATATCGTACTAGCACTATTATAAATTGGGTCGTCAAAGCTAATGCCAATTGTTTGTTTAACGCGAATTTTTTTATTGATTTTAGAAATAATAATACCCTCGCTATGAGGAATTGGTTCGTAATTGATATTTAAATTTTTAATTGTAATGTTATCAGAAGATTGAATTCGTAACTGAGCATTATACGATGTAAAAACAATAGTAACACCCTGACCATCATATATTTGATTATTTATGTTAGAAAAAATAATAGAGGAATCTAAATAAATGGTATTCCCTTGTAATTGATTATTAAGTGTTTGTTTTAAATAAATAACAGAATCGTTATTTTTAACAATAGGTACACTAATTTTTTGGCAAGCATTATTCAATAAATAAATAAAAATAATACCAGAAATTAAAAAATATTTATAATACATAACTTTATGTTTAGAGCCACCTACAAGACTTGAACTTGCGACCCATGCTTTACGAAAGCATTGCTCTACCAACTGAGCTAAGGTGGCGATTTTATTTGAGGTTATGAAACACTTTTTGAACATCTTCATCTTGCTCTAATTTATCTACCAATTCTAATACTTCTTTGGCTTGTTCTTCATCTAATTCTATTGAATTCAATGGAATACGAATCACTTCAGCACTCAAGGGTACCATATTTTGGTCTTCAAGGGCTTTGTTTAAATTGCCAAAATTTTCAAAATTTGAACGAATAATAATATTGCCTTCGCTATCTTCGCCAATGTCTTCTAAACCAGCGTCTATGAGACCAAATTCTAATTCTTCAATATTTAAGCCTTCGTTTTTAATTTTAAATTCACCGATTCTATTAAATAGGAAGCCAACGCTACCGCTATTGCCCATAGTACCATTATTTTTTTTGAAAATATGTCTTAAATTAGCAACAGTTCTGGTAGGATTGTCGGTTGCAGATTCAACAACAATGGCGATACCGTGCGGACCATAACCTTCATATACAATTTCTTCATACGAATCCATTTCTTTACCAAAAGCTCGTTTTATTGCCGCTTCAATTTTATCTTTGGGCATATTAACCCCTTTGGCATTACTAATACAACGTCTTAATGCCGAATTGGTATTAGGGTCTGCACCACCGGCTTTTACTGCAATTACAATTTCTTTACCAATTCTGGTAAATTGTTTAGCCATTTTATCCCAACGGGCAAACATAGTTGCTTTTCTTACTTCAAAAATTCTTCCCATAACATATTTTATAAGCAAAATTAAATAAAAAAACCCAAATTTTTATATTCTATTTAAAAAATATAATGGAATCAAAAAACATCATAGTATTTTTAAATTTTACATTCAATAATTTTTTAAAATTAATGGACTATCCTATTTATTAATATTCCCACCGATCCGACTCCCAATCATAAATCCTGTGTTTAATTTGTTCAGATTTTAAAAGTCTCCAATAAGGGTCTTTAATAAACTGAGAGATTTTTTCATCTTGAAAATTTTGATGCGTTGTTTTAATAAAATAACTGCTAAATAAACGGGCGTTAAATAGCTCCTCCCATGTCATTTTCTTCGTTAAATTAAAAGGATTATAAACATACTGTTTTGATAAATAAGCTTTAATATCAGGATAATAAAGCCAAAAAACAGTCCTTTCTATAGGTACAGATGTTGTAGAAATTTTAACATCGCCATATTGGGCAAATCGAGCAATTGGTGCTATCCCCAATATGCGTTTATAAAAAACACTTGTTTTTTTATCAAATATATAATGTACTTTTAATCTAAATATATAAACACTGTCCGTTTTTATAGCTAATTTGGTATTAAATATATAAGCCGTGTCTTTAATATTAGGGTCGTTTGGATTATCAACTAAAACAAGTTCTTTGGTACCTTTTAATTCAGACCTTAATTTTGAAAGTTGTTTAGGCGTCGTAAATTTATCGTCTTCAAAGGCAGTAATCCCGCCTGAAGACACCGCTTTTACTAATAAAACAAATAAGCGTTGGTCAGTCCCATTTTCGTCTTTTCCTTTATAGATAAAAGGCAAATTTATTTTTTCCCTACAATCAATTTCCTCCAACAAAATTTCAGAAAAAACAGCATCTTCATGTCTAATTTTTTGCTCTTCAATTGGAAATATTTCATCTGGAGTATAATCCGTCTCTTCATTGTTATTGATAAACCCATAATTTAACCGCAAACTTTTAGCAGGAACAAAATCTAAAATATCGTTTTCAGAAATAGTATCCGATGGGTCAAACGCTTCAACAACCACATTATCAACCGAATTGTCATGATTACCATTTAATCCAATAACATTTTTTAAAGTATCAAGTTTATTTAAATTCTTTTTTTTAAAATCTTGTAACTGAGGAGATTGGGTTTGAGTATCTTTGAACTTATTTAAAGTATCTGTTAGGTTGGTATTCAAAATATTTTGCACTTGTTTAAGATTATTTTTTTGATTATACTTATTCCGTTTATAATTATATTGCCCTTGAGTTACTAAGAAAAGACAAAATAGCAAAGTTATAAAAAAAATATTTTTCATAAAATAAAATGCAAAAATAACTAATTTAATAAAAAAAAAAATAATATCTTTGTTAAATTTTATATGCGTTGGATTGTTACACCTTTCTGGCTTGATTTTTTATTCCCTTCTTTAATTTTTAGAATTAAAACTCAAGAACCCAAAATTTATTTAACATTTGATGATGGCCCTACCCCCAAAGTTACAGATGACGTTTTGAATATTTTAAAAAATCACAACGCATTGGCAACTTTTTTCTGCTTAGGTAAACAAGTAGAAAATTATCCTGAATTATATCTTAAAATTCAAGAAAATGGTCATGCTGTAGGAAACCACACCTACGCGCACCCTAACGCATTTAAAGTTTCAGGAAAAGTATTTTTAGAAAATTATAATCAAGCCCGCCAGGTGATACAATCAAATTTATTTAGACCCCCTTATGGCAAAATAACCCCATTTCTAATTCGTAAAATAAAAAAGGAGTCTAAAATAATTCTTTTTAGTGTGTTAGCTTACGATTTTGACCCTTTATTAAGTACAGAAAAATGTTTAAATTATTTAAGAAAATATTGCAAACCAGGCTCCATTGTTGTGTTGCATGACAGTCTAAAATGTTCAAAAAAAATGCTTGAAATCTTACCCGTTTTTTTAAACGAATTTTCGAAAAAAGGATATAAATTTGAAAAAATTAATTTATATTAATACTCCCACCTATCAGATTCCCAATCATAAACTCTATTTTTAATTTGGTCAGATCTTAATAATCTCCAATAAGGGTCTTTAATAAATTGTGAAATTTTTTCGTCGTTTATATTTTGATACGTTGTTTTAATAAAATAACTACTAAAAATTCTGGAATTAAAAAGCTCTTCCCATGTCATTTTTTTGGTTAAATTAAATGGATTATAAACATATTGTTTAGATAAATATGTTTTAATATCTGGATAATAAAGCCAAAAAACAGTCCTTTCATTAGGTCCAGCATTAGAGGGTGCTTTTATATCACCATACTGACCAAAACGCGCTATAGGGGCTACCCCTAATATGCGTTTATAAAATACACTTGTTTTTTTATCGAAAATATAATGAACTTTTATTCTAAAAATATAAACACTATCTGTTTTAACGGCTAATTTTGTATTAAAAATATAAACCGAGTCCTTTTTAGATGGGTCAAACGCATTATCTACAAGTTGTAGTTCTTTAGTTCCCTTCAATTCGGTTCTTAGCCTAGATATAGGTTTGGGCGTTGTAAATTTATCATCTTCAAATGCTGTAATATTTCCATCTACAATGGCTTTTACTAAAAGTACAAACAAGCGTTGATCTTTGCCATTTTCGTCTTTCCCTTTGTAAATAAAAGGTAAATTTATTTTTTCTCTACAATCAATCTCCTCCCATAAAATTTCTGAAAATACGGCATCTTCGTGTCTAAGTTTTTGCTCTTCTATAGGAAACACATCATCTGGTGAATAATCCGTTTCTTCGTTGTTATTGATAAACCCATAATTTGATCGTAAACTTTTTTGAGGTTGTTTATCTACAATATCGTCTTCAGAAATAGTATCAGACCCATTGTTAGACGAATTTGTGCTGTTTGTAGGAACATTTTCATTAACAGGCGGCTGGGTTGATGTATTGTCTTGATTTGTTGTTGTAGTGGTTTCTGTTGACGTTGATTTTGACGTATCGCTAATAGGAGTTGGAACAACAGTAGTATTACTATTTGCAGCAGCCGAGTCTTTAGCATTGGTTTTATTAGGAACAGCATCTGTTGCCTTAGGTAAGGTTGGAGCTGGATTTGTTGTTGTAGTCTTGGGTTTGGCAGTGGTTTTTTTAAAATTAAGTTGTGCGTTTGAAATAAATGCAAAACTCATAAAAATCATAACTGTTAAAAACTTTAAAATTGTGTTCATAAATTATTATTCTAAGATATAAGTTAAATATTGTTGAAGCTTTCGTGTTGCACCACCAGGCTCAGATACTTCAATATCACCAAAGGTTACCACACTACCAGATTGACATTTTTTTAAATTCTGAATGACATTTTCTTGAAACGCCGCACCATTATTTTCTTCAAAAGTAAATTCTTCAAAACCTTTACCAGAAAACACCACTACAAACTTTCGTATTGGAAAACTAACGCCTTCAAAAACAAAATCTTTTAATTCTACTTTCATAACTTTTTGAATCCTAAAAATATTAGCCTGCATACTTCCACCTGCACTCCCATTGACTGTTGCAATCGGATCTGGCACGCGTTTAATAGGTATGGCTATTGTTTTAGTTTCTTTTCCATCATATACTTGAACCTTCGTAATCCCTTCAGCAAGACATTTTACAACATATTGCCCTTTAGCTACTTTGGTAATAGAGGCAGATTTATTATCTAAGGTTACATGAATATCTTGATCATCAGCATCGCCATTTATAGATAATGGGTTATCAAGACCTTTATAAAATACTCTTGTTTTATCGGTTGAAACTACTATACCGGCTGATTCACCCACAGTATATTTAATAATTTTTTCTACTTCACCCTTTGTACCATCAGGTTTTAAAAAAGATATTTTTATTTTTTTCTCTTGAAGACCAATACCATCAGCACTAAATTTATAGATGGCAACTCCGTCTGAATTCACATTAATTTTTGCGCCGTCAATAACAACATTGGGTTGTGCGTCTTTATTAAAAGCACCAACACCTGCATTTATTTCTAATGGGTCGCCAGGCAATACATATTGAGAGTTAATGCTGGCAAAAGCGTTAAATTGGTCATAAACAATTTCTACTTGACCTATTTGCTTCAAACAAAAACTAATAATTTCTTCTTCGCAACTTCTAATATCGTTCTGAAATTTTGTTAAAATGGTTAATGCAGCAATGGTAGGTGTCATGTGAAAATAAGCATAATCCCACGAAATCGTAGTACCATGTTCGTTTTCTGATTCTGGGTCAGTTACATCTAAGGGTAAATTTTCTTTAAATTCGTCTTTTATTTTGTCGTTTAGTCCAAGCATTTCAGCCTTGTAATCAATAAGTTTTTGTTTCAAAACAGGTCCTAACTGTTTGCCACTCGATTCGCCGGAAACAAAAAGTCTGGTAGGGGCATCCAAATCGTCCAATTTATATTGTTCTTCTTCTTTTCCATTTACTATTACTTTTTTCAAACCAGATTCTTGTTTAAGTTCTAATTTTAAAGACTCTATATAGTTATAAATTTCGTCAGAAAGTAATTTTGACTTTTGAGCTACCGGAAGCCAATATTTAGCCTTTTCGGCAGAAGTGGGGTCATCTGCTTTTTTTAGCATGGCTTTTATACTTTCTTCATTTTGTTTATCAATAATATCAATAGATTTTTGAAGTGAATTTTGAACTGTTTTAAAAGCGTTTAAAATTTCAGCAGATACATTTAGGGCTAACATGGCTATAAGCACTAAATACATCATGTTTATCATTTTTTGCCTTGGATCTGTAGGTAAGCCCATATCAATTATATTTAATGATTTATAATTATTTAATTTGCATAGCTTGTAACATCGTTCCGTAAACAGTATTTAATTTACTTAAATTGTTTGAGAATGATTTGATTTGTTGATGAGCTTCAGCAGCATCTTGAGATATGGCTACAATAGTATTGGAAGTATCTGTTAAATTATTTAAAGATTGATTCAAAGTTTTAAACTGTGAAGATACATTCTGAATCTCTTGACTATAAATAGTATTTAACGAAGTCAAGTTATTGTTCATCACTTGAATTTGATTTTGAAAGTCTTGACTAAATACAGAACTTTCGTACATAGCATTAACTGTTTGATTTAATTTACTAAAATTATTGCTTAAAATTTGTAAAGTTTCTTCGTTGATATTTGCTTTTTCGAGCATGTCGTTAAGTTTTTGAGCGTTACCGCCAATATGAATTTGAGGTGCAACTGCACTTGCTTCGTGAGATCCTTCAGGTGGCAAAAAGGCATACATTAAGAATATAAGAGCCTCGGTTGTTAATCCAGCTTTTAAAGCAATATCAGCCCAAGACAAGTGAAGTATTTTAGCCATTGCTCCAAAAATAACAACAGCGGCGCCCACACAAACAAAAATGTGAAGGGGACGCTCTAATTTTGATTTTTTTTTCGACATATATATATTTATTTACGTTTTAACTTATTTATTTACTTAAAATTTTTTGAGCTTTAGGACCTCTTTCATAAACGCATCTAAAGCCTATGGAAGAACTTGCTTCGTCTTGGTATTCAAACGACCTTGTACCTACTTGCATATAATATGAAATATCTTTCCAGCTACCGCCGCGAATTATTTTTCGTTTCTTTTTTTGAGGCGCATCGTCTTCAGCCCAAATTTGCAGGTCTGGATTAATGTCTGCTAAATAATTATAACTTCCTTCGTAATAAGCTGTATTTGTCCATTCGGCTACGTTTCCTGCCAAATCAAAAAGTCCAAAGTCGTTCGCATAAAAACTACCTACTTTTACTGGCGAAACGCCCCCATCTAAAGAATAACGTCCTCTATTCGGTTTAAAATTTGCTAAGAATCTTCCACTAAAATCTTTAGTATTCGGTCCACTCCAAGGATAAATGATATTATTTCTACCCGCTCGGGCTGCATATTCCCATTCAGCTTCTGTTGGTAAACGAAATGTTCCTTCTGTAAATATTTTATTTTTTTTATAATAATCTAAAAGATATTGTGTACGCCAATGACAAAATGCATAGGCTTGTTTCCACGTTACGCCAACAACAGGGTATTGACCATAACTTGGGCTTGAAAAATACAATCTAGTAAGTGGTTCGTTATAAGAGTTGGCAAAATCTTTAAGCCATATTAAAGTATCTGGATAAACAAAACAATCATATTTTCTTATATATTCTCTTAAAGGTTTTTTAATTTTATTCTTTTGGTCGTTCGCAACACCTTGTAAGTCTAAAAATTTAACATGGTATTTAAATTTATAATTATCTAAAAAAAAGCTTGATTCTATTTTATCCTCTTCCTCTGGAGCCAAGGGGGTTAACTTTTCTTGACTTGCTCTGTTATTAATATTCTTTATAACATTACGCATTTTACGTTCGTCAACAACAATCGAATCAAAAGAAGCAGCACCACCGTCAGCTAAAATTTGTCTATAAATCATATTGCCTTTAACCCAATTTACAAAAGTTCTATATCTATCATTGGTAATTTCAGTTTGGTCCATCCAAAAACCAATAATAGTTTTATCTTTTTTAGTAGCTGAATATGAATTGTCTATCTCTTCATCGTTAGGTCCAAAAACAAAACTTCCATCTCTAATATACACCATCCCAAGCGGTATAGACTTGTCAGTTTTGTAAGTTGTAGGCGGCGTTTCTCTAACTTGTCCATCATTTCCTCCTTTACCAAGCAATCCGCATGATATAAAAATAAAACAAGTGTACAAAAAAAGAAGTATTCTAAAATAAAATTTCATAATGCTAATATTTAATTATTTACTGAAAGGCAAATATATAAATTATTTTTTACAAATTTCAAAAATAAAAAGATTATTTGTTAAAAATTGTGTTAAAAATATTAAATTAGCCCAAAGACCTCATTTATCAGTCAATAATTCTATGTTTAAGAGACTTTTATGATAATAGTTTTCAAAAATTCTTCAATAGCGTGGCATAGGTTTTTTGATACTTTATTGGGTGCTGAAAAACTGACATTTAAAAAGGATTTTTTGGCAAAATTAAGCGTGTTTTCACCAAAAGTTCCAACCAAATACGTTTGTTTTTTAAACATAGGGTCGTTAAACCATAAACTTTGAATAGAACTAGGTGTAGTAAAACAAAAGGTATCAAAATGTTGGTGGCTCAGTAAATTTTTAATGGGGAGATATGAAGTGCGGTACAGATAGAGCATATCGCAGGCATTATTATTTTTTTTTAAAAGTTTTAAAAATTGTTTATCTTGTTGATTTTCACTAATTATATAAAGTAATTTATGATTAGTATCTAAATGATTAGCAATTTCTTCAGAAAAACTTTTAATTGTACCAGTTTGACTAAAAAATACTTTTCTTTTTTTAAAGTTTATAAATTTATGAAGATACATGGCAATTTCTTCTCGTAAACAATAATATTTTGTGTCTTTTAAAATTTTGACTTTAAGTAAATTCATAAATTTAAAATAATATTCAATGGCATTTTTAGTAGAAAAAATAATATTCTTATAATCTATTAAATCAATGCGTTGCTTCTTAAACTCGAACATAGAAATGGTCTCAATTTTAATTAAAGATTCAAAGTGAAAATTTACAGGATATTTTTTACTAAGCTCTTCATACCCACATTTTAAAACATTCGGTTTATTTTGAGATATTAAAATATTCATTCTATACTCGTCATTATAAACAACGCCTTTATGTTTTAAAGATACCATTAAATTTTATTTTTACAAAATTAACAAATTTTTTATAAAAAAATATTTTTTTATTTTTTTTATAATATTTATACTGTTAAAAATTTTTAAAACGCCATAAAAAAATTATAATTCCTACTACTACTAAAGCTAAAATCCATTTTAAATTTACAAAGCTTTGCGCTAAACTTGATGGCTTATTCGAGTCTTTCTCAACTATTAAAATACCAATATCCTTTACTAATTTTTTTAAGGATTCTTGGTCTAATCCATTATAATAACCTCTAATATTAAAATGTTTATCTATTAAAACCATTCTTGAGGTATGCGCAAAATCGGGTGATATGGGCTCATCATTATATTTATCTACTTTTAAATCTTCAAAAATAAAGTCATAAATAACCTGTTTAGACCCTGTTAAAAACCACCAATTTTTGTGTTGGGCATTATATTTATCTGCAAATTTTTTTAATACTTGGGGATTATCGTAATTAGGGTCTATTGAAAAAGATAAAAAATAAATCAGTGGCGTGTCAATTTTATTTCTTGATGTACCACCTTTAAGAAAAGATTCTTGTAATTTTCGCATATTGGTAGTTAAAGCAGGACAAATACCGCCGCAACGGGTAAAAATAAAGTCTAATATTAAAATCTTATCTTTTAATTGATGAAGTTGGACTGTATCGTTTAGTTGATTAACTATTGAAATGTTTTTTAAAACATGCCATTGGGTATCATTAACAATTTTTCCACGAACAGTATTTTCAATGACCGTATCATAAATAAAATGATTAGGGACAAAGGTTTGACTATCCGTTTTAAATTTGAGAATATAATAGCAAATTATTGGAATGATAAGGGCAATAACAAACGCATATTTTTTATTATTATTTATCATACTATCAAAAACAACTCCCTTTTGTTTTCACAACACCTAGTGTTTGGGTGCGGTATCATTGGGCTTGCCTTCATTTTTTTCAATTTTTATATGGCTTTGGCTTTCAAAGTATCGGTCGTATTTATTTCTTAAATTTTTAACAGAATCGCCATCAGCTAAAAATGAGATGATAAACCAAATAAATAAGGTTAGCGGGACTAAAATTGTCCATACAAAATTATTAAATTCGTGTTTTAAATGCATAAAAAAAGCGACAATATAATAAGCTTTGGCAATCATTAAAATTACAATAATTCCTTTTATAAAATGACGTGCTAATTGATTGTGAATTGAAATCATCCAGAATCCAAAGGCAAGTTCAATTAGTGTAAGAATAGTAAGAATGATAGTTACTTTATAAATTAATTTTTTTCCACTATCATGATGTTCAGCGTGCGCGGTTGTTGATTCCATAAAAAATATTTTAAATTGTTAAATAAGATAAAAACAAGTAAATACAAAAACCCAAACAAGGTCTACAAAATGCCAATAAAGTCCGGCTTTTTCGATCATAAGATAATGACCACGCCTTACAAAAACGTCTTTACATGTCATGATGAGCATCACAATATTAATAATAACCCCCGAGAAAACGTGAAAGCCATGAAACCCTGTAATTGTAAAGAAGTAATTGGTAAAATTTGTTGTAGAGGCGGTTCCGTCAGCATTCAAAAAAGGATTACTACCCCACCAAGCGCCTTCATGATGAAGATGCGTCCATTCCCAAGCTTGACAACTTAAAAAGGCAAGCCCGCCAATGATGGTTAAAATTAAATTTTTAATGACGCCTTTTTTGTCGTTATTATGACCGGCTTGAACGGCTAAAACCATTGTTACTGAACTAATAATAAGAATAAAAGTCATGATACTTACAAATACCAGAGGTGCATTAACATTTTCAGGGGCAAAAGGGTATGTTTTAAAGACGTGGTTAGGATCGGGCCAACCTACCGACGAGAATCTTATGGTGCCATACGAAATTAAAAAAGCCCCAAAAGTAAAAGCATCCGACATCAAAAAGTACCACATCATAACTTTGCCGTACTCTAAATTAAATGGGCTATGTCCGCCATCCCACTTATTCGTTTTTTTTATACTTATCGCGCTCATAATTTTATTTTTTTTAATAAATTTTATAATGTTTTAAAAGAATCGTTTAATTAAGGGTTTAGGGTTACAAAGTGCATTTTTTTAGCTACAAATTCAAAATTAAAAAATAAAAGTGCCGAAAAAACTACGTTACCTACAATCATATTTTTTAAAAAAGGTAAGGCTAACGTAAAACAAGTAGTTAGGCCATTAAAATCACGGGGATAAAGGCTACCACCATACCATACGCCAAAATCGGTAATAATCCAATGTAATAATGCTGCACCAATTGCGGTAAAAAACACAGATTTAATTTGTACCTTTTTTATAAAAGTTCCTAAGAATACAGTAAGTGCAAAACTGCCGTAAACCCAATAAAAACCATCGTAAAATATTGAAAATCTGGGGCTATAGATAAACAAATTCAGAAAAACATCAGATATAAATATTGTTAATAATGTCCAAAAATAGGCTTGCCATTTTTTAGCAAAATAACAGCCTCCAAAAATTGCCATAGCCCCAACCGGTGTAAAGTTAAGAAATGGATAATTAACAGCTGAAATAAATACTCTCCACAACCCTGCAATCAGCATCATACCTATTAAAATACTATATTTTGGATTAAAAAATTGTTTCATGGGCATAAATTTATTGGGCAAAGATAGTAAAAAAAATTATATTTTCTTGTTTTGAGTTAATTTTTTTTTAATTATTTTCTTAAACGCCATGAGGTTGGGTAGTAGTTTTTGATTTTACCTTGCGATAATTTTATACTCCCAATTGAACAATCGTTATAATAAATTATTTTAATACCGTCTTTGTATTGAGTTGGTAAGTTAAAATGATTTTTTTTTAAATAACATAAACATTGTTCTAAATTAAGTTGTATAGGTTCAAAATCGCTTAAATAGTCTTTAAGAAGACAAATTTCATGACTTGGTTGCCATTTATTATCAACAAGTGTTCCTAAATCTAAACCATATTTGTTAGGACGTATCAGTGGGGCGTATTGTTTTAGATAGTTGTAAGACTTGGTATTTATAGCGAGATACGAATTATTGATATGCAAGGTGGCGCAATCTTTAATTTGTGGCAATATACTATTTATAATGGGTTTGTTATACATGGTATTTTTATGATTATAACTATTTTGTATTGGTATAAATTGATCTTGAAGGTCATCCTTGGTAGTGTCTTTTTTTAAAAGCGACACAAAAAATCCTTCACCTTGAACTTGGTAAGGATAAAAACGATAGCCTAAACATTGTTCATGATATTCAGCTAAGCAAATATTGAAATTCTTAGGGACATTAAGATTAACAACTTTAAATGGATGGTTATTAATTATATTTAAAATCTGAGCTTCATTTTCTTCAAAAGACAAGGCACAAGTGGCATATATCAAATATCCCTGTGGTGCAATAGTTGGTAGTAATTGGTTAATTAATTGGTTTTGAGTTTTGGCACAATTTTGTATAAAATTTGGATTAAAATTGGCGATATATTGCGGGAGTTTTCTAAACAATCCAGAACCACTACATGGCGCGTCTAACAATACAAGATCAAAACAATGTTTTAGAGCATTTAGTTTATAGATGGGTTGTGACGAGATGATAACGTTGGTATAGCTTTGTTTAGCCATATTCTCCATGAGTATGGCAAGTCGTCCCGACGATACTTCATTGGCAAAAATAGTGCTTGTGTTAAAGGTGTTGGCTAACATTTGAGTTTTTCCACCTGGGGCGGCACAGGCATCTAAAATTGTTTCAGGGATAGATTCTTTTAAAATGTAATGAGCAATCCATTGAATAAACATACTGGAGGCTTCTTGAACATAATAAGTTCCAGCATGCCAAAGTGGATCATGGCTAAAATTAGGTTTTTCGTTAACATAATAGCCTGTATCACACCACGGTACGCATTGTTCGCATTTAAAAGGGAGTTTAGTTAAATCGTGGCTTTTTAATTTATTGAGACGGATTGAGGTTGGAGCTGGATGGCGATGCGCTTCAATAAATGCTTCTTTATCAAACGAAGAAATATTAGCAAACGATGAAGCGATTTGGTCTAATTTTAACAATGTATCCAAAATTGTTTATTGATTTTTTTGCCAAATTTGAAATTCGATAGGAAAGGGCGAGCCTTTTTGAACTGGATAAAAAGACATTTTTTTTAAACTAAAATTATCTGGAACTTTAAAAAATGTGTCCCCCTCGAAATTCTCAAGAACTTTGGTTAAAAAGATGGTATTGCAACATGGTAAAAATGCATTATAAATTTGGCTACCACCTACTACATGAAGTGTTTTATAATCAAATGAATTACATAATTTAAACACCTCGTCGACATGGTTTAAAAAGTATAAATTTTGGTATTCTTGGGAATGAAATTTTTGTTTAGATAAAACTATATTTAACCTACCTGGGAGTGGTTTTTGGTTTATCGAATCGAAGGTCTTTCTACCCATAACAATAGGGAGTCCGTAAGTTCTGTTTTTGAAATATTTTAAATCAATTGGAATTTTCCAGATAAGCTGGTTATTTTTTCCTATGACGTTGTTGAGGCTTGCCGCAACAACAAAACAAATATTAAGCATATTTTATATTAGAAGAGTTCTTAAAATTGATTTTTTATTTTTAAAATTTATAAACTACCTGAACTCATAAAAGGCGTTTCAAATTTCACTGCAAAGATAAACTATATTTTAAAATATATCATAAAAATACTATGTTTTATTTCAAGTATGCGTGTGAATTAATAAAATATAAAAAAAATGTGTTATATTCTTAATTTTTAGTTAATTTTGCTAAAATTTTTGTATGATATTTGAGGTAGCATTAGTTATGGGGTCTTTAACAGATTGGGATACCCTAAGTTTTACAAGTGAGGTTTTACAAGATTTTGGGATTTCGTTTCATAAAGAAGTTATTAGTGCACATCGAACTCCAGAACGCGTGTTAGATTTTGCCTCTCAAGCACATTCTAAAGGGTTTAAAATTATAATTGCTGGTGCAGGCGGTGCAGCACATTTGCCTGGTATGTTAGCAGCCAGTAGTATTCTTCCCGTTATTGGCATTCCTATTAATAGTACTTGTTTACATGGCACAGATGCATTGCTATCCATCGTTCAAATGCCTAAGGGTATTCCTGTAGCCACAATGGCGATAGGGATACCTGGTGCTATTAATGCCGCACTTTTAGCAGTTCAAATATTAGCAATCAATAATCAAGATTTGCAACAAAAAATAATTGCGTATAAACTGCAGCAAAAAACACATGTCGAGACGATGAATTTAGAACTTCATAAATTAAAATAACATGGTCGTAGTGTGTCAGTCATCATGTATTGGAATTTTGGGGGGTGGTCAGTTAGGAAAGATGTTGGCAATTGAAGCGGCTTATTTAGGATATAAAACCGCAATTTACGACCCCAACCCATTATCACCGGCTTTTGACGTTGCCAGCTATAGGTTTAATTATAGTTTTGCAGATACTCAACAATTAGAACGATTTGCAAAATTTTGCCAAGTTATTACGTATGAATTTGAAAATATTCCTTTATCTACACTTGAAATTTTGATTGCCTATGGCGCGCATATACCTCAATCCACTTTATCGCTTCAGATTTTTCAGAATCGTGTTACTGAGAAATTTTTTTTTAAAGAGTTTGAATCTGGTCCAGTACCTTTTTTAAAATTAACCCATTTAAATGATTTAGACTATTTTATAAAACAGAACGGTTATCCAGTTATTATAAAAACTTTAAGTTTAGGTTACGATGGGCGGGGTCAATTTGGGGTACATAACGCTGTTGATTTTAAGAAAGCAGCTTTGTTTTTAAAAGCCAATAATTTTGAATGTATTGTTGAAAAAAAAATAGATTTAGACCACGAATTTTCGATACAAATTGCTAAAAATGTGCGTGGTGAAGTCGTCGTTTTGGGTCCTTTTGAAAATATTCATAAGAATGGAATTTTACATCAAACTTATTTTCCTGCTCGATTATCAGCTTTGCAAAAGCGTTATTTAAATCGTCAGGCAAAAATTTTTAGTTCCGTATTGCCAGATATTGGATTATTTACATTAGAATATTTTTTATCTGGCAATACATTTTATATAAACGAAGTAGCGCCGCGCGTTCATAACAGTGGGCATGGCACGATTGAAGCGTTTTCGCATTCTCAATTTTATTTTCAATTAGCAAGTGTGTTAGGGTTACCATTTCCTAAAAAAATAAAAACGAGTCCTTTTGTTATGACCAATGTTTTAGGTCAGCACTATGAAAATGTGTTAAAAAATTTTAAAGATAAAAACGTATATCGGGTTCCAATTAAGTTTCATTTTTATGGCAAAGATGACGCTAAATTCAACCGTAAGATGGGACATTTTACTATGTTAGGTAAAGTTGATACTAAGCATATACATTATTGCGAAACATTATTAGGCCCTTTGAAAAACAACAAGATTAATTTTGAATCATTCGATAAAAGGGATGTTTTAATGGCATTAACAAACCATTGTCAAACTATTTTATAATGGACGCATGTATTTTAGCTATGGTGGACGACCACTGCGTATTTATCTTTATCAATCGTATGTGGCACGGGTAACAGGATTCGAACCCGTATCGAAGGTTTTGGAGACCTTAATTCTACCGTTGAAATATACCCGTATAAATAATCATAGTCCTTAAGTTCTTATTTAAAGAAAGTAAGGACTATGTTATAAAGCATTTTAGAAAGACTGTTTATTAAACAAGAATTTCAGTTACTTGTCCGGCACCTACAGTTCTACCACCTTCACGAATTGCAAATTTCAAGCCTCTTTCCATAGCAATTGGTTGGATGAGTTTTACTGTTAAGCTAATATTATCACCGGGCATTACCATTTCTGTGCCTTGTGGTAAACTTACCACACCAGTTACATCTGTGGTTCTAAAATAGAATTGTGGACGGTAGTTTTCAAAGAATGGGGTATGACGACCGCCTTCTTCTTTACTTAGTACATATACTTCGCATTTAAATTCTGTATGTGGTGTAATAGATTTTGGAGCACAAATTACCATACCGCGTCTAATATCTTTCTTTTCGATACCTCTTAAAAGTAAACCAGCATTATCACCAGCTTGTCCTTCGTCAAGAAGTTTTTTAAACATTTCAACGCCTGTTACTGTTGAAGACAATGGTTGGTCCATTAAACCTACTATTTCTACAGATTCACCAACTTTAACACGACCTCTTTCAATTCTACCGGTGGCTACAGTACCTCTACCCGTGATAGAGAATACGTCTTCAACCGACATTAAGAATGGTTGGTCAATTGGGCGTACTGGCAATGGTACGTGTTTATCTACGGCATTCATAAGTTCGTCGATAGCTGGGACCCATTTAGGATCAGACGCTAAAGCGCCTGTTGCTGAACCCTTAATAATCGGGGTATTATCGCCATCAAATTGGTATTTAGAAAGCAATTCGCGAATTTCCATTTCTACTAAATCAATAAGTTCTGGGTCTTCTACTAAATCTACTTTGTTCATAAATACAACAACGCTTGGAACGCCTACTTGACGTGCAAGGAGGATATGTTCTTTGGTTTGTGGCATCGGTCCGTCTGTAGCAGCAACTACTAGTATTGCGCCATCCATTTGAGCCGCACCGGTAATCATATTTTTGATATAGTCGGCGTGTCCAGGACAATCTACGTGGGCGTAGTGCCTGCTTTCAGTTTGATACTCAACGTGGGCGGTGTTAATGGTGATACCGCGTTCTTTCTCTTCTGGAGCGCCGTCGATTTCATCATATTTTTTTTCTTTTGCTAAACCCTTTTTGGCTAGAACGTGGGTGATAGCAGCAGTGAGTGTGGTTTTACCATGGTCTACGTGACCGATAGTACCAATGTTTACGTGGGGTTTTTCCCGTTTGAAGGTCTCTTTTGACATGTTTTTTATTTTTAAATTTTTATATAATTTTGATTATCAACTTTGGGTTGACCATCAGTTTTTTTTGAGCCGTTAATGAGAGTTGAACTCACGACCTCTTCCTTACCAAGGAAGTGCTCTACCACTGAGCTATAACGGCCTAAGTTAAGAAATCGTACATTCACTTTCATTTTTCAACCGTTATATTGAGCGGAAGACCGGGCTCGAACCGGCCACCTATAGCTTGGAAGGCTATCGCTCTACCAAATGAGCTACTTCCGCTTAGAAGCTTTTTATAAGGCTGGAAATTTCTATTTCTTGGTAACTTATTTTGTTCTAACACATTGTCGGCAGGAGTGGATTCGAACCACTGAAGTCGAAAGACAGCGGATTTACAGTCCGCCCCATTTGGCCGCTCTGGAACCTGCCGCAGACATTGTAATTTTGAAATAATATTATTCAAAATAAGTTACTAAACGAGCCGAAAAAGGGAATCGAACCCCCGACCTACTGATTACAAATCAGTTGCTCTACCAGCTGAGCTATTTCGGCATTTCAAAGAACTATTTTATAAAATAGAAGTGCAAAGGTATAATTTTTTTTTCATATAGCCAAAAATCATAAAAAAAATATTTTTTTATGATTTTTTTAATATTGCAGTCGGATTAAAATAATAGCTTGCGATTTTCCATTACGCCTAAAATTACTTTTACTACCCTATCCAAATCTCCCGTTCGTTGGACAACTCTCGGAGGGGCATTTTACCCGTTCAGTTCAATCAATAAAAATGTAAACTTATTTTAGGACGATATACAAGAGGACATTTCTTACAAATGATCCCTTTCTTTAAATACATGGAATACCTTGAAGCTCAATGTCTTTAAAAATCGTTAATCCCTTTTCTAACCATGTGTGCTCTTCCGAAGGGTCTAAAATAATCGGCATCCGCTGTTTAGTATTGTGTATTTTTGCCATAAAAGCATTGGCAACGGTGGTAATAATAGTAAAACTGGCATACGGTTCGGCTGTTTCAGGATTTTGCCAAAAACTATACAAACCAGCAAAAGCAAAGGGTGCTTCATCAAGCAAGCTAAGGCAATACTTTTGTTTTGTTTTGCCTTTAACATCTAACCACTGCCACTCATAAAAGCCATCCGCTAATACTAAACAGCGTTGGCTTAAAACACTTTTAAAAGAGGGTTTTTCGGCTACGGTTTCTAAGCGGGCATTTAACGTATTTTTGGCAATTGTGGTATCTTTTGCCCAAGCTGGTATTAAACCCCAGTGGTATTCCTGAATGAGATGAGGCTGTTTGTTGGTAATAACCAATGTTTTAGGGTGCTGAAACCCGTTGTATAATTGAGGTTTAGCAGACGTTAGTATAGCTGGCGACATCTTGGCTTTAAACCGTTGAGCTAAAGTTTGAGCGGTTTGACTTTGTTTAAAATAAAAACACATAATATCTTAATTTTTAATTTAATGGTTGCAGTGAATGGTGATAATGTCGTCTAAACGGGTTGAGTAGCGAGGCGATAACTTGGCTTGTTTCATTTTCCAACGCTGCTTTAAATCTTGAGATGCTATATTAATTTTAACACCGCCGTATTGGGCATGAATGTCGTCTATAGCTTGCATGAGTGGAATATGCTTAGGACAGCGATTCTCGAACAAGGTTTGTGGGGCATATTTTTCGGGGACAAAATCTTGAACAATCACCCCAGCTTTTTTATAAGCAAAGCCCGGTTTGTAAATTTTTTCTAAAGCTACCCGCGCAAATTGTGCTAATTCTAAATTAGAATTGGTGGCAAAAGGTAATTTTAAAACGATATTTCGGCTATATTGGGGTACATTTTTGTTAAAACCATTGGTATGAATAAATACCATGATGGCGTTACAGCAAGATTTTTGGAGGCGTAATTTTTCGGCACAGGCGATGGCAAAGGTGATGACGCGCTCGCAGAGCTCGTTAAATTGGGTATAATGTTTATCGAAAGACCGCGTGGTAGCGATATTTTTTTTGGGTTGCAGGGCTTCTAAATTAAGCACGGCATTGCCTTTGAGGTCTTCTTGAAGCCTTAGCCCAACAATACTTAGGTGTTTTTTAACCCACATTGCTGGCAGTTCGGTAAATTGTAGGGCATTTTTAACGCCCATAGCCCATAAGCGTTTACTGTGTTGGCGTCCGATACCCCAAATATCTTCTACGGGCAACCATTTTAAGGCTTTGAGGCGTTGGGCTTCGGTTTCCATAACATATACACTTTGGGTTTGTTCTTGAAATTTTTTGGCAATTTTATTAGCAACTTTAGCGAGTGATTTAGTAGGGGCGATGCCCACACAAGTAGGAATATTGGTGTGCTGCCATACCTTTTGACGCATGGCGAACCCCAGATCTTTTAAAGGTTGTTTTTGATAAGCATTAAGTTTTAAAAATAGTTCGTCAATACTATATATTTCGCTATCGTAGCCGAAACTTTGTAGAATGTGCATCATGCGGTTACTCATGTCGCCATATAAAGCAAAATTAGCCGAAAACACTTCTACTTGATGCTGGATAAATAGAGGTTGGTATTCAAAAGCAGGTGCGCCCATGGGGATGCCCAAGGCTTTAGCTTCGGCACTCCGGGCAATCACGCAGCCATCGTTATTAGAAAGCACTACGACAGGTTTGGTACGTAACGCTGGGCGAAAGACGCGTTCGCACGACGCATAAAAATTATTACCATCTACTAAAGCATACATCAGTCTGTTTTTTTAATAATGAATGTTACGATTCCCCAAATAACCAGATCCATGTCGGCTTCAATTTTGAGCGGTTTATAGTGCTCGTTTTCGGGCATCAACCACAGTACTTGATTTTCAATTTTGAGACGCTTCAGGGTAAATTCACCTTGTAAGTAGCAAACGGCAATTTTACCATCACTTGGACGAATACTTTTGTCTATCACCAATAAATCGCCATCATTGATACCGGCATTTTTCATAGATTCTCCTTGTACGCGTCCAAAGTAGGTGGCGGTGGGGTGGGCAATTAAATGGGCGTTTAAATCGATGGCATTTTCGGTAAAATCCAGAGCGGGCGAAGGGAATCCAGCGGAAATACTAAATGGAAACATAGGAAAATAAGACGCATTAGGAATTTGAGTTAGTAAAGAAAGAAGATGTATCATAACTAATTTTTATAGTACTAAATTATTTAGTTTTGCAAAGATATAAAATAATTTGTTACGAATGGTGTTTTTATAAAAAAACTCTAAAAAAACTCTGTTGGATTGCCTTGATGGTTACTACGCACAAAGGAATCGATATTATTTTTTAGGAATAAATCATTTAAGACCTAAATGTAAACCACCCTATACATATCGTTTGAGTTTAATGGAGCGACTGCTCGTAAACTGCATAACAAGGAATGGCATTATTGGTATAAACTCTAAATATTTTTTCGTCAATAATAACAAATAAAACGGGTACTTCATCGGTTACTTTATTTAATTTTGACAGCGGCACCGACCTAAACGAAAACTTGGGTTGAAAGACATCGTAATAGCTTTGAAGGGCGTCTAAATGTTGGTCGGACGAGAAAGCTATTAAGGTATCAAATACCTTGTTTTTTTGTAAATCCATCACATTTAAAGTTACGTTTAAACAGTGCTCACAAGTTGGGCTAAAAAAGAATAACCCCATATTTTTGTGTTTCCAAGTATGCGATGACAATGTTTTTAGAGGTGTTTCTTGAATGGGTTTTCCTACCCAGACTTGAAAATCTTTCTTAGGTAACTTTTGAACGGCTTCTTGAGCTTCGGCTTTGTTAAAATACTGGTCGGCAATTTTATAGCCTAAATGATAGCCATGGATACCAACCAATACAAAAAAAACGATTAAAATGGCTTTTTTTATAATATGATGACACGACGCTGAAATTTTTTGTTTGAATAAAAAAATACAAGCCGCCATGATCATAATATTTTTTAAAATGGTAGCATAAAAAGGTAACTGAATACTTTTACCTAAACAGCCACAATCTTTATAACCATAGGTAAGATAACTAAAAAACAGAACGATTGTAAATATAAATACTAAGAGCGTCAGCCCAAAATAAAAAATATAATTTGCACAGAAAGAAAGCACGACTAACCCGATGCCAATTTCTAAGAGTGGAATGACAAAGGTTAAAAAACTGGCAACATAAAAGTCGTTATAAATAGAATTTTGAAGACTTTCTTTAAAATAAAGGGGGTCTATCATTTTTATGATGCCGGTACTTAAAAAAAATAAGCCTATGATACATTGAATAACAATGAGAGGGATTGATTTTTTAGCTGTATTTAACGTATCATTCATTATTTAAAATTTTGTTTTTAAAATAAAATAATACATGTTGTATGTGTAGGGTATTAGTTGCCTCGGGCAGGGGCAGCTTCAAAGCTAATAAGTTCTACTTCAAATACTAAGGTGGAGCCTGGTTTGATAGGTCCGGTACCGCGATCGCCGTAGCCTAAATCGGATGGTATCCAAAATTTAAAAATATCTCCTGCTTGCATTAAAGGTATCCCTTCTTGCCAGCCTTTTATGACGCCATTTAAAGGGAAACTTGCGGGTTGTCCTCTGTCTTTAGAGCTATCAAAAACAGTGCCATCTAATAAAGTACCATGGTAATGACATGT
The DNA here is from genome assembly GCA_030053915.1 of Alphaproteobacteria bacterium. Lineage (GTDB taxonomy): Bacteria > Bacteroidota > Bacteroidia > Chitinophagales > Chitinophagaceae > JASGCT01. The sequence continues at coordinate 5,772 of JASGCT010000027.1, read as the reverse complement.
TACAACGCTTTCGGCATTAGGGTGTAAACCGTTAGGGGTATCGGTGCGTTTGATAATTTTATATTGTAAGCCGCTTGGTGTGGTTATAACGCCAGGTTCTTGGGCGTTTTGTTGTAAAAATTGCTTGGCTTTTATTTTTTCTTCGTCGGCGGATTTAGCGGCGTCTTCTTGACTTTTAGAAACCATCATTTGTTGAAAACGAACCATATAATTTTGTACTAAACTATCTGCAATAAGACGATCGTCTTGAGTGGATTTTAAGGCTTCGGCAACGATATGGAGGTTAATATCGTTAAGTTTTTGACCTTTAATAGATTGGTAAATGCTTAAGCCGATGCAATAGCTAACGGTATCCAAAAAAGTTTTAAGTTCCACTTTGGGCATTTGTTGGGTAATTAAGGGGGCATTTGTTTTGATGGTGTGTTTGGTTTTTGTAGCAGGTACGATTTTTGTAGCAGGTACCGTTTTAGTAGCGGGCACCGCTTTCGTTTGAGCAATAGACAAATTTTGTAACAAGATTAAAGCTACAAATATAAAGGCAATTTTTTTCATAAAAATATAATTTTGGGGCAAAGTTAAGGAAAATTTTTGTTTAAAAAAAATGATTTTTGTTTTTTTAGGTATTTTGAGGTCTTTTTTGGGTGTTCAAAGGGAAAAATCTAGCATAGCGGTGCTTGGATATGAAGTACTTGCCAGCCCAATTTATTTTGTAGCTTATTCGGGAGCTAATATTTCTAAAATACCATTTGTATCTGCGGTTACTAATCCAATACCATAAAGTTTAGCTAATTTCTTTCCATGATGTGCTTCTATAGATTGTCCAGCCATAAAAAGTTGAATTTTTTTATTTTTCAATTCTTTCATTGCTTGTTTTATTTTGGGCACGCGATTTTTATAGAAGTCATTGATATTAAATTCGGTAACTCTATATTTAATTTCAACAATTGCCGCGTATTTACCGTTCAATAAAATAATATCTGATTCTGTTAAAATGTTTCCGGATTCGCCTTTTATTTCTACATTGGTAAGCATGGTATCGTATTTGATATTATTTAAGGTGAGGGTTTTTTGTAAACCATTGATAAGAATAGTTTCGGTTGCAAAACCAGCATTAATCCCTTGACCTCTTAGTACTTTTTCAGTTTTTAATTGTTCAAATTTTAAGGCTTTATCGGCTTCTTGCATTTCTTTTTTTAATAAGGCTAAATCTGCTTCGTTTTTTTGTTTATTTTCTTCAGTTTGCTGTTTTAAAGCAGCTAGGTCTGATTCGTTTTTTTGTTTTAAAGTAGCTAAATCTGCATCGTTTTTCTGTTTTAATATTTCAGTTTGCTGTTTTAATTCGGCTAAATCAGCTTCGTTTTTTTGTTTTAAGGCAGCTAGGTCAGCATCATTTTTCTGTTTTAAAGCAGCTATGTCTGCTTCATTTTTTTGTTTGTTTTCTTCAGTTTCCTTTTTAATTAAAATGGTATTTTCTTGTAATAATAAAATATTTTTTATAATGTCATCTACGCTTCTGCTATCATTAAATAGGTTATTTAATTCCATAAAACAAATTAACTAAATGCAAAGATACAATTATTTTATCAATATTTTATTCAAATTTTAGAAATTAATTTTATTTAGAATACTATGATTCCTATTAATTCGAAGCTTATGCAATTGTAGGGCGCATGCACAGGTTAGCCCGTACGATGATTCCTTATCAATAGTATGAATATATGTTTTAATCTTTGAATCTGTTTATTGTATAGATTTTCTAATTTTTTCTATATAAGGGATTGCTATTTTGGATGCCTTAGAAATTTCGTGGTTATTTTTACCATTTTTAATATGTTCTATAATTTGTAAGGTTTTGTCAATACCAATTTCTTCACCTTTTTTGATACCGATTTCTTCACCTTTTTTAATACCGATTTCTTCACCCTTTTTGATACCGATTTCTTCACCTTTGACTAGGCCTTTGGCGATGCCTTTATTTTCGGCAGTAACTAATAGGCTGTATTCATCGCGCATTTGTTTCAAACTTTTTTCATACGCTAAACGTTCTTCTTTGGTGTAATTGGCTACTTCTGTTTTTGCGGTAGCTTCTTTGAAAATAGGCTCTTTAAATAGTTCAGGCAAAGCGTCATAACTGGCTATGTTTTGTAAATAAAATAACCATTTGTCTAACAAGGTTTTTAGGTCTTTTTCTTTTTTCTTAAATTTCGGCATTTCAACGGTTATTAAGGTATATTTATCATAAAACACTTTGTTGGCTTGGTTTTTAATTTGCATTTCGTTTATGTATGATTTTGAGTTAACATCTTTGATTTCAAAATCTAAAATACCAATACAATACACGGCTTTTAATCCGTAGTTCCATTTTCCTTTTGGGGCTTGTTCTTGAATTGGGAAGGTAGAATAAAATACCATGCGGTCTTGAAAGTACTCTTGTTCGGCTTTTTGCATTTCAACAAAAAAGCGTTCGCCGTGCTCGTTTTCGCAATATAAATCGAATATTAAACTGCGGTCGTATTTGGTTTTGCCCAAGTTAAAAGGATTTTTAAAGGTAATTTTTTTGATAGGGTGCGTTGGTTTTAAAAGGGCATTTAAAAAACTGATTAAAATATTTTTACTTGACTCTTCGCCGAATAGTTTTTTAAAGCCAAAATCGGTAAAGGGGTTGATGTATTTTGTCATTAGAATTTTTTTGCAAAATTAGTAAATTTTTTATAAAATGCGATTTTTTTTATAAATTTTGCAAATTAGGTGGATAGTTTTGTTACAAAGATGCACGCTGAAATTCAAATATTCAGATGTATGAGAGAGACGGAGCATGCTCTGTCTGCACGAATGTGATTTTTATTAATTTGAAGCCTATGCACAGGTTTAGGTGCTCAAGCTGCTATAGCTGATATTCTGGTGTGATTCCTATTAATTTGAAGCCTATGCAAAGGTGGAAGAAGATGATTCCGTATTTTATTATAGGTGTGATTCCTATTAATTTGAAGCCTATGCAAAGGCATAAATAGACAATTTTTAAAATAAGAAAGCGACATTTATTGCTAAATGCCGCTCCAATGTTTTCACAACGGAATAATCCTTATTGTGAGTTCTTTCAATGGCAAAGATACAATTTTTTTTGAATTTCAAAAAAAAAATTAAATTTACAAAAAAAAAATAAATTTGCTGAAAATATAATAAATTTGCTAAAAAATAAAGTTATGAAAAAAATTTTAGGATTAGATATAGGAACAACCAGCATTGGTTGGGCTATGACAAAAGAAGCAGAAAATAAAGAAGAAACCTCTGATATTATTCAATTAGGGGTTAGAATTATACCGCTTAGTTCTGATGAAATTACCAATTTTGAGAAAGGGAAATCAATTACTACAAATGCTGATAGAACTGCAAAAAGAAGTAGCCGAAGAGGGTTGCAACGCTTTAAACTTAGACGCAATCAATTAAAAAAACTGCTTATTGAACATGGCATTATAAACCATGATACCCCTTTAACAGAAATTGGCAAAAACACCACCTATCAAACATTAACCTTTCGTAACAATGCCCCACACCAACAAATACCTTTAGAATATTTGGCTAAAATTCTTTTTGCTATTAATAAAAAAAGAGGCTTTAAATCGAGTAGAAAATCTAAAACGGATGAAGTTGACGGTGAAATAATTGATAATTTAGAACTTTCTAAGGAACTTAAAGCCAAAAACTTAACGCCTGGTCAATATTGTCATCAATGCCTTCAAAACAATCAAAAGCCCCCTAAAGACTTTTATGTATCTGATTTACAAACTGAACTTGATAGAATTATTGCCTTTCAAATGCCTTTTTTACATGATACACTTCAAAATTTTAACGAAGATCTTCTTAAAAATCAACCTAAAAAAAGTCCAAATGAAATTTTTGAATTGAGGCATAAAGCCTTACAAGAAGCGATCACCCCAGAAGAGTTTATCATTATCAAAAGAATACTCTCAGCTCAAATTAAAAAAAGTGATAGTTATCTTGGCAAAATTAGCGATAAGAATAAAGTATTACAACTCAATAAAATTACTATTGGTCAATTTTTATACCAACAAACACAGAAAAATAAACACCAACCTTTGAAAAAAATAATTTTTTATAGAAACGACTACCTACAAGAGTTTAATGCTATTTGGGATTGTCAAGCTCAATATTACCCTAACCAACTAACAACTAGCCTTAAAGAAGAAGTTAAAAATTGTATTTTTTTTCAAAGAAAATTAAAATCTCAAAAAAAACTTATCAGTACATGCGAATTAGAAACCAAAACTTTTATTATTAATGCTACAGGTAAAGAAATACAAAAAGGACCAAAAGTTGTGCCAAAATCTTGTCCATTATTTCAAGAGTTTAAAATATGGCAAATCTTAAATAATATTGAACTTAAAAACAATATAACCAATGAAAAATTTATTTTAGATTTAAGTCAAAAAGAACAATTGTATCATGAACTTTCTATTAAAGATAAAATTACCGCCAAAGCCGCATTAAAAATTCTGCACCTAAACGATAAAGAATATAAAATTATAAATTATAAATTCATTGAAGGCAATCGTACTCAATATAGACTCGTAGAAGCCTATTTGAATATGATGGAAGCCGAAGGTCATACCGTGTTAGAAAATTGGGAGAAAAAAACAAGCGCCGAAATAAAAAACATGATCTCTAATTTTTTTAAACTGCATAATATTGATGATAATTTATTAAGTTTTGACCATACACTTAACAACGAAAATGATTGTAAAGATTACGAACAGCAACCCTTATTTCAACTTTGGCATCTTTTATATTCTTACGAAGAAGACGATAGCCTAGATGGCAACGAAACCCTAAGAATCCTTTTAAAGAAAAAATTTGGTTTTAAAGATAATTTTTCTAAAATATTAAGCCAAGTATCTTTTAAAAATGAATACGGAAACCTCTCTACCAAAGCTATCAAAAGAATTTTACCATTTTTAAAAGAGAATCAATACGACAAAGCTTGTGAAGCCGCAGGCTATAAGCACTCTAAACATTCTTTAACTACTGAAGAAATACAAAATAAAAACTATTTAGAACAGCTACCACTTATAAACCGCAATAGCCTTAGAAACCCAGTGGTTGAAAAAATTATCAACCAAATGATTCATCTTGTCAATACGATTATCGCCGACCCCAACTTAGGGAAACCCGATGAAATTAGAATTGAATTAGCCCGAGAATTGAAAAAGAATGCTTTAGAACGTGAAGAATTAAATAAACTAAACGATAAAACTAAAAAACTACACGAAGAGATTGTTACAATTTTAAGAGATGATTTTAAAATTCCAAAACCTTCTCGTAACGACATCATTCGTTATAAACTATATAAAGAATTGGATTTTAATGGTTATAAAACTTTATATTCCAACACCTATATACCTAAAGAAAAATTATTTTTTGATACCGGTTTTGACATCGACCATATTATTCCGCAGGCTACTTTATATGATGATAGTTTTTCCAATAAAACACTAGAAAAAAGAGACGTCAATATCAAAAAAGGCAACCGCACCGCTGCCGATTTTATCATACAAGAATACGGAGAAGACAAGTGGCGTAACTTTCAAAAATTATTCGAAAATAAAAAAGATAGTGAAAACGCCTCTTTGGCAGATAAAAACCAAGAGGTCAAAAATAATAATTTTGCGTTATCAAAATCTAAAATAAAAAAACTTTTGATGCAAGAAAAAGACTTAGGTGAAGTGGGGTTTATTGAACGCGACTTAAGAGAAA
>JASGCT010000101.1 GCA_030053915.1 Alphaproteobacteria bacterium | reverse complement strand
TTTAGATAAAATTGGAATTTTATAATAAAAATAAATTTACTTGCGAAATTAGGGTTGAAGGCAAATAATATTTTTTTAAAGTAAATAATACCACGAAACACTAACAACGTTTTACATGGTTATTCTCTTTTTTGTTTTTCAGAAATCATATCAGTTTAAAATAAACAAAACACAGCATAGTATAAACATTTGTTAAATTATAAAAAACTAAATAAAAAACTAAAAACATTTGTTGTCTTTGCAACGATCTTTGAAAATTATTTAAAAGGTTCAGATAGTTTTTAAAAATCAAAAATAACATTAAAACAAATTTTAGAACCTATTTAAAATAATTTAATATGTATAACTTTAGTTGTTGTCGTTCCATTTTATTTGTACCAGGAAACAGACCCGAACGTTTTCAAAAAGCGCTCGATTCGGGCGCGGATGCTATTGTTTTAGATTTAGAAGACTCTATTTCGTTTGACGATAAAGATTTGGCTCGCAATATTGTTGTTCAGTATTTTGTTGATAACAAAATCCAAAATGACAAGGTTGGAATTTTTGTAAGAATAAATTCAATTAAAACACCAGCAGGCCTTAAAGATGTTTTAGCTATTATAGATAGCCAAATAAAACCAACGGCGTTAATTATACCTAAAACTGAATCTGCAGGTGGGGTTGAAATTTTAGACGATTTATTTGTTTTAAACCCGCAATCTTATATTTTATTAATTGAAACAGCTAAAGGATTAAGAGAGGTTTATAATTCTGTAAGAGCCAGCCCAAATACAAAAGCGATTAATTTTGGAGGTGCCGATTATTCTGCAGACATTGGCGCTACCTTAAGTTGGGATGCTATGTTAAATATCAGATCGGAAATTGTTGCCGCCGCAAGTACTTTTGGTATTCACGCAATTGATGTGCCATATTTAGGATTAAACGACCCTGACAATATTCCTTTAGAAACTGAAACAGAAAGAATTAAAGAACTTGGTTTTACGTCTAAAATTGCCATACATCCTAAACAAGTAGCAAGTATTAATAAAGTATTTTCACCAACCCAAGCCGAGTATTTAGAAGCCGAAAGCTTACTAAGTCAAATGGTAAAAACCCATGGTAATGTGTTCCAATATAAAGGAAAAATGGTAGGTGAACCCATCATCAAAAAAGCCGAAAAAGCCGTGGCAATTTATAAAACCTATAATACAACAAAAGATGCTTAAAACTTTATTTTCAATCCTATTTTCAATCATAATTTATGAATAACTTAAAATTTAGTCTTGATAATATAAAAAAAATATATCAAGAGAAATTATTTAATGCAGATACTGCTATATCACAATTAAAACAAGACATTAAATTGGTAACTTGCGGTGGATACTCTTCAACTCCCAATACATTAGTTAAATCGTTTGTGAATGCTGTTAAAAACAAATTTTTTAACGAAAAATTAACCATTTTCTTGTCTAGATCAAGTGGCGAAGCGGCGAGTTTATTTAAAGATTTACAATTTCTGGAATTGGTTGATTTAGAAATTCCCAATGCAGGTGGCGCTTTAGGCACACTTTTTAAATTCGAAACAGATAACAAACTGAATACCGTTAAGTTTATTCCTGCGCATTTTAGTAGAATGAGTTCTGCCTTTAATATGATTCATAAAACACCTCCAGATGTTCACATGTTTCAAGTGTCACCAATGGATCAGTCTGGATATTTTAGTTTTGGGGTTGAAGGAAGCTATTCTATACCGATGTCAAAAATTGCCAAAAAAGTAATTGTTGAAGTTAATAAATTTATGCCAAGAACTTTTGGTGAAGGCGTTATTCATATCAACGACATCGATTTAATTGTTGAAAACGACGAACCATTAGGTATTATGGAAGACCATGTGTTGTCTAACGAAAGTCAACTTATTGGAGATTTTATACTACCATTTATTAAAGATGGCTCTTGTATCCAATTAGGCATCGGAGGCATTCCAGATGTTATTGGACATAAATTATTAAATTTAAATGATTTAGGCATTCATACCGAACTCTTATGGTCATCGTTAACCGATTTAATTATCAATGGTAATGTAACTAATAAGTTTAAAAACACAAATCGATATTCTACCGTTTTTAATGTTTGCTTGATGCCTTCACAAGGCTATTATGATTATCTTAATAATAACCCTACTATTTTATGTTATCCTGCAAGTTATGTTAACGACCCCGCTGTTATTATGAAAAACGATAATTTTGTTTCTGTAAATTCATTTGTAGAAATTGATTTACTAGGTCAAGTAGCTTCTGAGTCTATTAATTGGCATCAAATTACAGGTACAGGTGGTCAAGTTGATTTTATTAGAGGGGCTACTATGTCTAAAGGAGGTAAAAGTTTTTTAGCTGCAGAATCAACTACCAAAAATGGGACTATTTCTAAAATTGTACCACGATTAAACAATATCGTTACAACCGCAAGAACCGATGTAGAATATGTTGTAACAGAATATGGTTGTGAATATCTTCAAGGGCAAAATAGCTACGAACGCGCCATGGCTTTAATAAACTTAGCCCACCCAAGTTTTAGAGACGCGCTCAAATTTGAAGCTCAAAAAATGGGACTCATTTAAAGATTTTAATGTTGACTATGTTTTTATATCATATATTGAGTTTTGTTTTTAAAGGTTCTAAGAAAAGATATTTAAATTTATAAACATACCATTTAAACCAAGTTTTTGTATTGTTAATCTAATATTTATGTTCAATTTTAATTGTTGCCGTTCGATTCTTTTTGTGCCTGGTACACGTCCAGATCGTTTTCAAAAAGCCATTGATTCTGGTGCAGATGCTATCGTAATTGACTTAGAAGATGCCGTGTCTTTAAAAGATAAAGATAGTGCTAGAAATATTGTTGTTGATTATTTCAAAAACAATAGTTTTGAAAACCTTAAAATAGGTGTTTTTATTAGAATTAACTCTATCAGAACAACACCGGGTCTTAAAGACGTTTTAGCCATTATAGAAAACAACCTCAAGCCAGATGCTTTAATTATTCCAAAAACCGAATCTGTTGGCGAAGTAGAAGTTTTAGATGATTTGTTTTTAAACCGACCGATGTCGTATATTTTATTAATAGAAACCGCTAAGGGGTTAAGGGAAATTTATAAAATTGTAAAGTCCAGCCCAAACATAAAGGCAATTAATTTTGGTGGTGGCGATTTTTCAACAGATATTGGTGCAACTTTAACATGGAATGCCATGTTATACACACGTTCAGAAATTGTTGCGGCGGCAGCTACAGTAGGTATTCATGCTTTTGATGTTCCTTATTTAAATGTACACGACCAAGACAACCAATTGTTAGAAAACGAAACGGCACAAATAAAAGAATTGGGTTTTACAGCAAAGGTTGCCATACACCCTAAACAAGTTGCTTCAATCAATAAAATATTTACACCAACGGATATAGAAGTTCAGGAGGCTCAAACGCTTTTGGATGAAATGGCAAAGAGTGGCGGAAATGTTTTTGAATATAACGGTAAAATGGTTGACAAGCCCATAATCAAAAAAGCAGAAAAAACGATTGCGATTTATCGTTCTGCAAATCAAAAAAATATTTAGTTTTAGTTGTAACACCAACTCTATTTATATAATAATCCATATTGGTTATCATAAAACACATAACTTACACAAGCATTGAACCATTATGAATCTTAGGCTTCATACACAACAGAAACCGTTCTTTAGGATTTTTGTTCGCATATAAAAAATCTAAATAAAAATCGACCACTCTTTCTACAAAAAAACGTCATACCATTTAGTATTGATAATAATCTATAATAGTATGATCAAAAAAAGATTTATCTGTATTATAATTATTTATAAAAAATTTTTGTAGTTTTGCCAAGAAACAAATGTGTTGATGATTTTAAAAGAATTGAAGCCTAAAAAAGTCCTGAACAAAGCCTTTTTAAAAGTGAAGCCCAACAGGTTAGAAATAGATAAATTTAAAACCAATCTTAAAACCTTACTCAACAGAACAAACGATACCGAAAGCGAAGAGTTTCATAAAAACCTTATTTCTGACTTTCTTAAAGACACCTACTACAAACCAAATCATTTTATAAATACCAAAGGACGAAACGACCTCGTGATTCATAACGGACAGCAGGCAAGCACTACCGTAGGCGTCATTATAGAAACAAAAAAACCTACCAACAAATCCGAAATGATGACCACCCAAAAACTCAACGTAAAAGCATTTCAAGAACTGGTATTATATTACTTACGCGAAAGACTAACCCATAAAAATCTGGAAGTAAAACATCTGGTGGCTACCAACATCTACGAATGGTTTATTTTTGATGCCAACCTCTTCGACAAACTTTTTGCACAAAATAAACATCTTGTTAAACAATTCAACGACTTTGAAGAAGGACGTTTGGCAGACACTAAAACCGATTTTTTCTATAAAGAAATTGCCGAGCCCTGTATTAACAACATCGGTTCTGATATAGAATTTACCTACGTTAACCTTCAAGACTTTCAAGAGCCGCTTCGCAATACCCACCAAGCAGATGATACCGCACTCATTGCTTTATTTAAATTATTGTCGCCCGAACATCTTTTAAAACTGCCATTTACCAACGACAGCAATACACTGGACAAACGGTTTTATAGCGAGTTGTTGCACATTATTGGACTCACCGAAACCAAAGAGGGCAACAAAAAATTAATTCAACGAAATAAAGCAGGTGAACGGCATACAGGCACCATGCTTGAAGATGCCATCATTCAACTGGACAGCTTAGACCAACTGAGCCAACTTGAACAGCTAAGCCAATTTGGCAACACGCCCGAAGAACAACTTTTTAATGTGGCTTTAGAACTTTCGATAACCTGGATAAACAGAATTTTGTTTTTGAAATTGTTAGAAGCCCAGCTTTTAACCTATCACAAAGGCAACCCATCGTATTCCTTTCTCAACCTAAACAAAATTAAGAACTATGACGACCTGAACAGCCTGTTTTTTCAAGTGTTGGCACGTAATTATAACGAGCGTAACGAAGACGTAAAAACAGCTTTTGAAAAAATACCCTATCTCAACTCGTCACTTTTTGAACCTACCGACATCGAACGGGATACTTTGGTTATCAGCAATTTAAAAGGTGATAAAACGATTCCTATTTTTTCGCAAACTGTGTTAAAAGACCCGCAAGGCAAAAAGCGAACAGGCTCTATGGTTACGCTTCAATATTTATTTGAATTTTTAGAGGCGTACGATTTTGGTGCCGAGGGTGGCGAAGATATTCAAGAGGATAATAAAACCCTCATCAATGCCTCGGTTCTCGGTTTGATTTTTGAAAAAATAAACGGTTATAAAGATGGTTCGTTTTTTACACCAGGTTTTATAACTATGTATATGTGTCGTGAAACGATTCGTAAAGCCGTTGTGCAGAAGTTTGACCACCATTTTCCTGAATATAAAATTGGCAGGATTGAAGACATTCATGAATTGATTCCGCAAAAAATTACCAGAAAAAAAGCCAATGAGCTTGTAAACTCGTTAAAAATATGCGATCCGGCGGTGGGTTCGGGGCATTTCTTGGTGTCGGCTTTGAATGAAATGATTGCGGTTAAAAATGATTTAAAAATATTGGAAGATGAAAAAGGAAGGTCGTTACACCGCTACGAAATAGAAGTGGTCAACGACGAGTTGATTATAACTGATGAAGACGGCGAGCTTTTTGAATACAACCCCAACAACCAAGAAAGCGAACGTGTGCAAAAAACATTGTTTCACGAAAAGCAAACCATTATAGAAAATTGCCTTTTTGGTGTGGACATCAATTCTAATTCGGTAAAAATTTGTCGTTTGCGATTATGGATCGAGCTATTAAAAAACTCGTATTATACGGAAACTTCCGACCTACAAACTACTCAAAGCTCCTCCCATAATCTAGCTACTGTTAGGACACAATTTAATTTATATTCCAAAACTATCCGCCCTCTATTTT
>JASGCT010000100.1 GCA_030053915.1 Alphaproteobacteria bacterium | reverse complement strand
AATAAATACCTTCGTTATTTTCTCCATAAGTGGGATTTGCCCAAAATGTTTTAAACACATCACGCGATTCTTTTTTAAGGAAATACGATTTGTCGCCATCGTTAAATCCATAATCGTGGTCGTCCCAAATGGCATATTGAGGCATTCTTTTAAAAAGTGGTTGCATAATTTTTTTATTTCGGTCGTATTCGGCTCGTGTAAATAAACCCCAAGCGCTAAAATAATCGGCTTCACGAGCGTACCAATTGTCGCCAAGCCATAACATAAAATTTGCTTCAAGTTCTTTGGTCATGCTGTTAAAAATAATACTATCGCCGCCGTAAGGTTTACCTGGTCGGTCATAGACTGTTTGGTTTACATAATTACAGCTGCCTGTTATAAATCCAAAATCAGGCGCTTGTTTTCTAAATTGCCAAAGTTCTTGAGTTTGAAAATTACCTGTTACTTTAACTGGTTCTCGTACAATTGAGGAATGCTCTATTTTTTTCTTTTTAACAGTTGTTATTTTTTTTACTACTTTATTTTTAAACGTAGAAATAGCATAATGATAGGTAACCCCGGGTTGTAAATTATTAAAATGAATCATGACAATTTTGTGTTTATAATCTAAAATTTCGGTTTCGATTTCTGGTTCTGGCAAACTTTTTTCATTAGATACAAATAGATAATGGGGTTCAATTTCATATTTAACTTCTTTTAAGTCCTGAGATGATTCGTATTGTACCCAAACTCTTGCTGTTCTTAACTCGGTATAGCCTAACATAGGACCAGCGGCAATTTGAGCTTGTAGAAAACATGGCAATAAAAATAAAATAAGAAAAAGTTTTTTATTCATAAAAATTTAATTTATAATAAGGTGATTGATTAAAAGGAATTAACCAATGATGTTTAAAGTCTGTTAAAGTGTTTATTTGGTGATTAAATACTAAACTATTATTATGTTTTAGTAATTTAAATGTATCTGGTTCTTCATGTATCAAGATGGATTGTAGGGTATTTTGTTCGATAAAATCTAATAAAAATCGGTTGAGTAAAGTTAATTTATAATGCACTTCAATTTGTTGCATGAATTTAAATAAAGTATCGATGCTACAACCACTTAATTGAACTCGGGATTCGTCAATTGAAAATACTAAGAATTTGGAAAACAACAATTTAAAATCGGTTTGAAGAGGTTGTCCGTGTGCTTTCCATTGCGCTAAAAATTTGAGTGCATCCGAAATAATCTGAGACAAAACAGGTTCTATAATTTTTTGAGTTGAGCTAAAAATATAAAGCCGCGTAGCATGAGGATTTATAGTTTTTATATTTTCAAACTCATGGTGTATATTTGAAATAAATTGATTTTGAATATTTGTGATTGTTTCGTTCATAATTTCTTAGATTTTTTGAGCAATAATTTCGGCAATATCAAGTACGTCATAATTTTTATTAGGGTTGGTAGCCACAAGTCCGTCTTGAATCATTGTAGCGCAAAAAGGGCAAGCAGTAACCACATGATCAACCTCGGCATCAATAATATCTTGAGCTCTTTCGGCATTAATTCTTTTAAGTCCCGGCTCATCTTCTTTAAACATTTGAGCACCTCCGGCTCCGCAGCATAAGCCTTTCGATTTACACCGTTTTAGTTCTTTCAATTCAATTTGTAATTGTTCTAAAAGTGCTCGTGGTGCTTCATAAACACCATTGATGCGTCCAAGATAACAACTATCGTGATAGGTATATGTTCCTTGAGAACTTGAATCGGATTTAATTTTTAGTTTGCCGTTTAAAAAAAGTTCTTGTAAAAATTCGGTATGATGAAGTACGGTGTAGTTACCGCCGATGGCTGGGTATTCATTTTTAAAAACATTAAAACAATGAGGGCAGGTAGTAACAATGCGTTCAAATTGGTATTGTTTTAAAATATTTATAGTTTGATAGGCTTGCATTTGAAATAGAAATTCGTTTCCAGCGCGGCGAGCGGGATCTCCAGTGCAGAGTTCTTCTTTACCTAAGATGGCAAAATTTATATTGATAGCTTGTAAAATTTTGGTAAAAGCTAAGGTGATTTTTTGGGCTCTTTGGTCGAAACTACCAGCGCAACCTACCCAAAATAACACCTCGATGTTTTCGGATGGCATGTTAGAAAAAACTTTAATTTGTTGTGACATATTTTTTAATTAACATTTTGAATCCATTTATCTCGGTCGTCTATACTTAGTTTCCAAGGGGCAAAATTAGATTCGATATTAGCAAACATACTGTTCCATTCTTTTGGAGCGTTACCATCTTCTAAAATTAAGGCGCGGCGCATTTCTATAATTATATTGAGTGGTGAGATACTTACGGGGCATTCGGTAACGCAGGCGTTACATGTAGTACAGGCTCTCAATTCTTCAACAGATATATAATCGCCTAAAAGTTGTTTATTATCGTTAACAAATACTTTATTTTGGGCGATATTTTTTCCAACGTCTTGTAATCTATCGCGGGTTGCCATCATAATTTTGCGTGGGCTCAGTTTTTTGCCAGTAATATTAGCAGGGCAGGCAGCAGTACAACGCCCACATTCGGTACAACTGTAGGCATCTAAAAGCATTTTCCAATTTAAATCAAACACATCTTTTGCTCCAAATTTTTCAGGTTTGGTTTCAGATGATACTTCTGGTGGCATTAAATTGGGTTCCATGGCATATTTTACTTCATTTTGAATATGAGGCATATTGGCGAGTCCATAATGTTTTTCAAGAGGTGCATAATAAGCGTTAGGAAAAGCAAATAAAATATGCAGGTGTTTGGAATAGGGTAAATAGTTTAAAAAGGCGAGAATACCAATAATATGAAGCCACCAGCACGTTCTTTCGATCATTTCTAAAGTAAATGGTGAAAAAGGAATAAATATTTCAGACAATTTTCCACTTATAAAAAAATTGATGCCTAAGTTGGGGTTTAATATAAGGTCAGTGGCATTCATGGTTAAAAAAAGGCTCATTAAAATGATTTCGGTTAATAAAATATAAATGGCGTCTTTTTGGGGGAACCCTTTAAGGTCGGGATGCGTAACTCTAGGTACTTTAATGATGATACGTCTTATAAGAAATACGATACACGCGAGGGTTACGCCGCACGCTAAAAATTCAAATATATTGATGAAAATATTATAAATATTTATAGGGAGGACTTGTAAAAATACGCGATGCGTTCCGAAAATGCCATCGATGATGATTTCTAAAATTTCAATATTGATAATAATAAAACCTGCATAAATGATAAAATGTAAGCATGCCATTGGAATATTTCGAAACATTTTTGATTGACCAAAGGCTAATAAAAATACATTTTTCCAGCGGGCGGTGCTTGAACCCGTTACTTCGATAGATTTTCCTAACTTTATATTATGAATTATTTTAGTAATATTTTTAGTAAAAAAATAGGTAGCAGCAACTAAAACAAGACAAAATACAAATGAACTAAGCATTATTTTTTATTTTTTTTTGAAGGCTGTTCGGTTGATTTGGGATTTGTTTTAGGTAGAATTTGCATTGAAGATTCCATAGATTTACGCCATTTTAAAAACTCTAGCACAATTGCTGCCAAAAAACCAATAATTAAAATTAAGGTAGTCAATGAGGCGATATTAGAATATTTATAAAATACAGGCGGTTTAAATTCAAATGTAATGTCGTGTTTACCTGAAGGAATTTCGATACCTCTTAGGACGTAATTGGTTTGATAGATGGGCGTTTCTTGACCGTTAATATAGGCTTTCCAACCCGGTTGTGTATAAAAAATTTCGCTTAATACGGCAAAGCGGGGTTGGGCTACTTGGGCTTGGTAATAAATTATTTCATGGTCATTTTTGATAAGTTTAATATAGTCGGTAGGTGCTGGATATTCGTTAACATGTTGAATGTTGGCTTGGTCTTTTTGAAATAAAACGGCGTCGGTTTGAGGGTTAAAACTATCTAATTCATTGATAACTTCTAGAGGTGTCCTTTTAAAAATAATTTTATTAGTAAGCCACGCGTATCCAAGGGCATCGTTATTAGTTTGTAATACAGGTTGTCCATTATTATCTTTATTGATAACATACTTGCAATTAAGCATATTAAGTACTTTTATATTAAATTTTTGGCGTAATTGAAAATTTAATAAATCTTCATAAATACTTAATTTAGCTGGGCTATAGCCTCCAACCGCTCTATGAAAATAACAGGTTAAAGCATCATTAAAAACATCGCGGTTGAGGTCTAGTACGCGTGGGTTGGTTGTATCGGTTAAAATTTGTTTATCGATTTCGGTGGGTGTAAAATTTTGGTCAGAAATTTCCACTTTATCTACAAACATATCGGATTTTATATACCGAGGTGTAATTTGTAAGATATCAAATGCACTTAAAATCAATATGGCAGTTAAAGCAACTTTGGAGCTTAGTTTGTTTTTTAAATAATACCAAAAAATTCCCAAAGCCAATCCAACTAAGACAAAACTTCTTAAAAAATCCGACATAAATATTGATTGCCTATCGGCTTTTAAGCCGTCAACAATATTTCGAGCGGCTTCTAAATTTCCTTGTGTTAATTGTGAAAGATACTGTGGAAGATTTTTTTCATTATCAGATAAAAAATTATTTGTAAAATAGATAATTAATAATACAGCAAAAATACTACCGATAGTGTAAGCGGTTTTTTTAAGGGCAATTTTCTTTTTATTTGTATCAGTTTGTTCAAAAATTTCTTGTAAAAATATACAAACTATAAAAGGTGCTACAAATTGGATAAGTAAAAATATTTGAGTAGGTGTTCTAAATTTATTATAAAATGGTAGATAATCGAATACTAAGGCATTTAAAGGCATAAAATTTTTTCCTAAGCCAAGAAGCATGGCAACAATTACAGTAATAAGTACCCACCATTTATGTTTAGAATTGGTATAAAACATGGCAAAAACAAAAAGAAAAACCAAAATAGCGCCAAAATAAATAGGACCAGCAGTAAAGGGCTGTGCGCCCCAATACATGGGTATTTGTTGTGCAACACTTTGAGCATTTTGTGGCGAAATTCCTGTTCCACCTAATTCTTGATAAAATTTAGAATCTTCGGGAGGTGGTGTTGAGCTTCCACCACCTTGAACATCAGGTACTAAAAAGCTAAATAGTTCAATTTTTCCATAGCTCCAATTATAGGCATAATCGATATCTAAACCTGATGTGGGTTTGGTACTTGTGTTAGATATTTTATTGTCTTTTGCTGTGCCATTGCCTTTTGAAAGGGCGCTACCACCGCGCATTGTAGCTTTAGAATATTCATTTAAAGATACCATGCTTACTGCTTGTGAAAAGAAGGCTATTAAACCAGCTATAACAATAACCGAAACGCCTATTATTAAATGCTTAAATTCTTTTTGTTTAATAAGGTTGTAAGCCATAAAGATACCATAAAAAAATAGCATAATAAATATATAATAAACCACCTGAACGTGATTATAAGCAAACATAAAATTTAAAGCGACTCCGAAAATTGCAGCGCCTAAAAAATATTTTCTATTTTGAAATACCAAAAAAACACCGGCCATTAAATAAGGTAAGCAACCCATAATCCATCCTTTGGTATGATGTCCGTGAACAATCATAATAGTTAGGCTTGTGCCATAAGCATACAGTAGGCTACCAACTATTGCTATCCAATAATTAATTTTAATAACCTGCGTAAATACATAAAAGGCAAAGCATAGCATTATAAAAAATGACGCTGGCATTAAACTTGTCCATCTTAAAATATTATCTAAATAACCAAAATTTAATATTCTAAAAACAGCCCAGCCGCTGATATAATTGGGACTTGTTAAAGCAAAAATGGGCAAGCCGCCAAAGATGTTATTTGTCCACAAAGGGAGTCTGCCATTATGTTGATCGGCATAATCTTGGGCATCTTTAATCATACCTTGCCATTGAATTGAATCCCCTTGTTGCAGTACCTTATCTTGTAAAATGGATGCGCAAAAGATGATAGCAATGACTAAAAATATAAGATACGCTACAATATGTTTAAGTAAATGATCC
>JASGCT010000026.1 GCA_030053915.1 Alphaproteobacteria bacterium | reverse complement strand
AGCAAATAGATACTGTCGCTTTATCCACGAAATCAAGTTGGTCAACAATTAAAAACCCCTCAATATCAATTTTATTGAATGACTTACCAATGATTTTAAAACTATTAAGAATAGCATTTTGAACTATTAAATAAATATCACTTATGACATTCTTTCCGTCTTGACTATTTCTAAAGTCTTTGAATTTTTGATTTGAAGATAACTTTAGATGCTCAAATCTCAAAACTCTGTTAACAACCTCCGAGATAACTAAGAAATCCACATAAAGAGTGTTTCCTTGTCTTAGCAGGTTTCTAAATACTTGGGCATAATTTGACTCAAATGAATGTTGTCCTGTAGGCCAAAACAGATATATTAGTACATTGGCATCAACAAAAACATCTTTCCCTGAAAGATGTCCATAGTCTTGTAATTTGTAATTCGTTGCCATAGATTAATCTTCTGTTATTTCATCAATACTTCTTCTCAATGCTTCAGGGTCTTTGTAATAAAGTTTGGCAGTCTCAACTACTCTTTTTAATGCTACTTTGCCTGAATCAGATATTTCAGATACTTTCAAGTTTTCTCTTATGAAATCTTCAGAGAAATCTTTGTAAAGTTGTCCAACAGCAGTATTTAAAAAAGCAGTTGTTAGCATTTCAATATTTTGGAAAGATAGATTAACCTTTTTATTATCCTTAAATGCTTTTACAATCAGTTCGAAAACCTTTTGACCATCCTCTGCTTCAACCCCGTAAACATCTCCAATAGTGTTTACAATGCTTATTGTTGTATTTTCCATATTTTTAAAATATATCATTTATGTCAATCTCACTCTCAAGTGAATAATTATTGTTGTCATCCGTTCTGAACTCCAAATTTACAATAGTTCCTTGGAATTCCCCTTGAAACTCATTTAGCGTTTCTCCATCACTGTCAAACTGGTAAAAGCCATTGTTACTAACAATTTGCATTTTACCTTTGTTGACATTTACGAACTCTCGTAATATTGCAAGTCCCAAACCACCTGAAATGCCTTCTTTGGTTGTTTTTTTTTCTTCAACAGCCCACTTGATTGCTTGTTTAGCACGAAGATTGCTTCCAAATCTTCTATTAATTTTTTCCCTAAAACCAATTCCTGTATCCACAATGGTAAATTCGATTTTTTTTTTGTTTGGAAAGAACTGCCCGCAAGTGTATATAAACTTTGTCTCACTATGAATTTGTGCATTTACAAAAATTTCATAGATGGCTTCAACTATCTTTTCTTTAATACCCTTAGACATTTGCAGTAAATCTGCAATATGTCGCTCAATGAGTTCTTCAATAACATAATTCTTAAAATATTTTCCGTCAGTAGGTTTTAGTTTTTGGAATTTAATTGTTGTATTATTTACGTCAACGGCTCTTTGTTTTCCAAAATATGTTAGGAAATCATTTTTTAATAAAATCGTTTCAATTTTTGGGCTTAAAAAATCAAAATGAATCTTATTTAAGTTTGCCGTAAATGTGTCTAAAACTGCACCTAATACCGCACTCATATTTGCGGCAAAGAAATTTTGAATTTCAAGGTGGATGTCGCCGAAAAATTTATTTTTATGTATCTCATAAAGTTGAATTAAGCTTTGAAAGCTTTCAAAAGTATTGTTTATATTAATTAGCCTATTCATTTAGATTTATGAGTAAAAATTAGTGAAAAATTAAGTTTTATTATCTTTAAAAGTGTCAATAATATAGTTTTGTTTCTTACTAAGTCTTCTTTTAGGGTGAGGCATAACTACCATATACCCGCAACCTCCTACGTTTTTTATTCCATTTTGGTAAGATAAACGAAAGTTTGGCATAAATAATAAGTTAATTCTTTGCAAAAATACAAAATTAATATTAAATTTTACAAAAAAGCTCCATTTTTTATACAAAGTACAAAAATAGTGAAAAAGGATGTTTTTTGGATAGCTAAGTTTGCCATCCATTTTGATTACTTTTTATATTTACTATACAACATTTGACAAACTTTATCCATTGATTTGAAAACTGATGCATCAAAATTTGATGCTTTTGTAATGCTAGTTAAAGTTACGACAGCATTATAAAGTATTTCATTGTCGTTATAACCAATGCGTTCAATAAAATTTACTTTATGAGTTCCTTTGGGTGATTCAGATACAATTACCTCTCTTGTGTTTGTATCTATTGCAAATAATAATTCTGTATTCATTTTTTTATTTTATTTGATTAATGCAAATGGCAACGACTGCTTGAATTAGTTGTTTTCTTCTTACATCTTGCTCCTTTTTGTGTGGTGCCAGTACATTGTTTTGAAGTTGTTGCTGCTTTTTTTGTTGATATACCATCACAACAATTTGTGCCTACTGTTCTGCTATGAATTTTACATACGCAACTATTTGATTTGCTGCGATTACACTTCATACATAATAACTGAATATTAGAGGGGCTACTGCTACCTCCGCAGGAGAATGGTGTTATATGATCATATTCTAGTCGATAGGAACTTCCGCAACACTGACACACGCCTCCATCTCTTGTAAAAACAATTTTTTTTGTAGTAGCTGAAATATACCTGCTCTGCGAAAAGCCACAAATACTGACTATTAGTAAAAGGGTAAGCAAGAATATTTTTTTTGTTTTCATTCTCTTATTCTATTTTAATTTTATCAATCTGTCTCATCAATCTATCGGTTTCTGTTAATGCAACGATGATTTTTTGATAGTGCAAAATGTCGTCAAATTCTAGTTTTCTTTCTTTTCGATCTTTGAGCCATTTTTGTGCTGGCTGATAACCACCAATGTAAAACTCCCAAGCTACTTGCGGTACGTTGTCAAAATACTGCGAGTCGTTGATGTAAACTTTTCCGTTTTCGTATTTTGGTTTTACAACTTCATTGTTTCCGTCTATTGGATATTGTGTTATGTATTTCTCAACTGTTGGGCTTTCTAATAAATGTATTTGGCGTATTTCACCACCCAAATTTACCAATTGCCAAAACGTGTCTTTGTCTTTTGGATAAGGCACTCTAGGGAAATCAATTTTTAAAAATTCTTTGTATTTTTCTCTGTACGTTGGCGAATGTAAAACCGCATAGATGTAATCTAAAATGTCGATTGGTGCAAAGACCTCCCCTTTGGGGAGGTTAGGTGAGGTCTTTTCGTTGGTAAAAGTTATACCCAATTTATTAGAAATTTGCTTTACTATTTCTGCGTTTAGGTTTGGCGTTCTTTCTGTTGATTGCCCAATTGTTTGTTGTCCATTGATTTCGGGATAGAGGTATAATGGAAAGTAATTACCTGAACCATATCTGCCTGCCGTGCCTGTTAAATTAAAATCACCAATTAATTTACTAATAAAAATATATTGCCAGTCACCGATACTTTGTCTTGATGTTACAAGTCCAATATTGTCACCAGGTAAAAAATGTTGCATTACTTGTTTAACTGGCCAACCTATAAATCCTTTTGATTCTCCAGTGTAGTATGTCCATTTAGTGTCAAAAGGTCTATAATTATATTTAACAAATAAGTTTTCATTAATACCAAATTTCATCACGTTATTCTTGCAAAATTCTACTTTCCCATCTCGGCTTTCCCAACTGATTTTATTGTATTTACTCTTGATTTCTTCACAACTTAAATTGTAAATGTCTTGAACTTTTTCAATTATTTCTTTTTTGGAATTTTGAAAAGCAAGGCTATCTCGTTTACTTACAATACCAGTTCCATTTATTTTGAAAAGTTTAATTACTGAAAATCCTTTATCATATATTTTTTGCTCGTCAAAGTCTTTATTTACAAAGTAATAATTTGGAGCAATGTTAGGAAGCTCTTTATAGTCAACGGTTGATATTGATTTGGTGCTTAAAAAATCATATTTCAATTCTCGTTTGCCGAATAAATCGAAATGAAAAACTTTACCTAATTCGCTTGCCTTTTTCTTCCCTGTTTTGATAAAAATATTAATTGAAACACCTTGCATAATATCAAAAACATTTTGGTCAATATTTCCATCAAGGTCTGTTTCATTTTTTTTACTGTTTCCGTGAAGGTCAATTGTGTAGATTTTATCAAATGTCTTTAATAATTTCCATCGCATACCCCTGAAAGTTGGGTTGTCTAAAAAACTATGTGGATTAATAAAAGCTAAAATACCACTACCGTTTTTTTCTATAAAGTGTTGCCCATAACGGATAAATTTGTTCTCATCAGCATTTATCCATTTTGAATTTTTTTCCTTTAATTTTTCTTTTGTGTCAGGTTCAATTTTATAATCTTCCATTAATTTCATAATCCACTCACCTTGATTTGCACTTTCTCCGCTGTATGGTGGATTTCCAATTACACACATTACTGGCGAATCTCTTTTGATGTGATTGGCTTCGTTGGCTTCTGTGCTTAACCAATTGGCAAAGAGAGTTCCTGTATCGGGGTGGCTTTCTTCTAAGCTGTTGGTAAGATACACTCTAAACCTTTGGTTGGTTGTTGGTTTGTAGCCTGTTTCGTTTAAAAGCAAATCTAATTTTAAATGTGCCATTGCATAACTTGCCATCAGCAACTCAAAACCATTTAGGCGAGGCAATAAATGCGTTTCTACATAATTGCTCCAAATGCCTTGTTGTCCAGAAAATTTTTTATGAATGTGTTTTATGGTTTCGGCAAGGAAGGTTCCTGTTCCTGTGGCTGGGTCAAGAATTTGCACTTTGTGAACTTCTTGTTCAGTCTTTTTTCCTTGTACATCAACTTTTATTTTTGTTTTGCTATTGTCTGCAAGTCCTTGCGGTAAATCAAATTCTGTTTTTAAAATATCATCAACTGCCCGAACAATAAAATTTACAACTGGTTGCGGTGTGTACCAAACGCCACGAGCCTTTCGCAATTTCGGGTCGTACTCACTCAAAAATGTTTCATAAAAATGGATGATTGGGTCTTCCATTTTTGTTGACTTACCGTAGTTCTTTAATATTTCTTCAACATTACAAGCCAAAAATATATCTACTAAACTGTCCACTATCCATTTAATACGGTCGTCAATGTCGGGACCAGCAATGTAGCCAAACAGTTTGCGTAAAAACGGATTTGATTTTGGAATAAGTTCGGCGGCTTCTTGTCTGCTAAATGTTGGCAAAGTTGCATCGTGTAAACGAGCTGCAAACATTCCGTAAGCAATGGTTTGCGCATACACGTCTGCAAATTCTTTAGGTGTAATGTCGTGAATAAGGATTTGCTTAAAGGCGTTCATTTGGTCTTTAAGTGTACTATCTTCGTGATTGCTTACGTCACTTGTTAACGCCTTTTCAATAACGTCGCTTAGCAGGCGGGCTTTGCCTGCCATCATTTCTGCCAGTTTTTTTGAACTTTTTATTGTCTGTCCAACGTGTGAAGCAAAGTCTTTGATGAGATTTGTAAAAGTTGTAAAGTTTTCGGGCAAGGCAACAATCTCCCGTCCTTTGGAGGGGTTGGGGGAGGCTTCAGCAATTGCAATTTTTGTAACAAAAATTCCGTCAATGTATAAATGGAAATCTAAATAGTCGGTGAAAATTAAGTTGTTTAACGAAGCCTTATAACGGTCGAACTGTTCTTTGTTGCCTGTTTTCTTTGCTCCTTCAAGGTCTTTGTCGCCAATGTCCTTTGCTTCAATAAAACCTACTGGAATTTCTTTTTTAGTCAGAATATAGTCGGGTGCTCCGCAAGATTGTCTTTTGGGTTCATTGGTCGCCCTGATGTCGGGCACTAAACTTTCTAACAGTTGTTGCAAATCGCCACGAAAAGTGTGCTCGGTTGCGTTACCAAGTTTAAATCGTTTATTTATGTTGTCTATGTACTGTTCTAAAGTCATTAATTATGTTGTTAATTTTTCAGTCCAAAGTTAGTTTTTTCTGCCTGATTGTTGTTGGTTGTAGGGTCGTCATAGCCTTGGGTATAACGTTTTGCAGATTGGCGATGGGCGGGCTTTTCAGCACAATAGTTTGTTCGGAGAACTGAACTTTCGTCTACCACAAAACTGTCAAGCGGAGACGAAACCCCGCCTATTGCCAATCTGCTGTTATGGGCTGGGCTTATTTTGGTCTCAACGCTCATTCTGTTATGAATTTGCTTTTAATTAAATTAAGAAATGCTGAATTTCTGGCATCTGCATCACTCACTACAGCGTCAATGTCCCACATAAAAATTCCAATTGGAAGTATCAGGTCAGGATTTTTTTGAATTGCTACCTTTGTTTCCTTATAGTACATTTTGCCTGAAGAATAAAGTTCTTTATACTCTCCTGTCAATGCTAGCTCTACTTCGTCATTAAACTCAATAATGCCGTAATACCAAATTCTTTGAATTTTGTTTTTATAAAATTTCATCAACTTCCTTGCCCTCTTCTCGAGTTGAGTTATAGCCTTCATATTTTCTTCCAATGTAATTCCTCTTTTTTTTAGTTCCACAATTACAATGTCGAAATTTTTACTGTCGTTAGGGTTATTTGAAAATACAAGAGCAATGTCAGGCCTGTCATCATCTCTTGATGTATTTTCGTCTGTTGTTATGTATTTAATAAGTTCACCTAATTCTTTGTTACTTAACACAGTTTCATAAGTCATATACTTATCGTCCAGAAGCCAAGCATTGTTACGATATAAGTCATTTATAGAATTGTCTTTGTCAAACTGTTCAGACATAGTTGCAAACATTTTATGTATTTCTGCTTCACTATTCTTGTCCGTTGTCTTTTTTAAATTTTCAATTGTTATTTGTCTAAAGAGAATGTATTCTGTTAATGCTCTTGCAGATAATTCTATTGACTTTTCATACTGTTCGTCAGATAAATAGTTCGCATCTAATAAATCTTTTTGTGCTTTAAAAAAATTGTCTTGAGCCTTTTTGAGTACATCTGCTCTCGAAATATAACCTATACTTTTTGTATTAAAATAACCTGATAAATGAGGAAAGCGATTTATTAAGTTGTTTTTCGTTTGGTTATTTCTTTCAGTTATTTTAGGAATTCTTTCTTCAATGATTGAAGCTACTTTACTTCTAAAAATGTTTTGAATACTTTGAAAATCAGAATCTGAAATTGCTAAATTTTGTCTTGTGTTATCAACTTTGCCAATAAACCAATCGGAATATAGCAAGAAAACCATATTGTAACCCATTGGTATGTTTTCTTGAGCAATTATTTCAACCTTAAAGGTTCGATTATCAACTGAAACAGCAGCAATTAAAGAAGACTTATCGGGTTCCACTTCAATAATGGAATAGTGCAAATAGAATTTGTCAAATATATTTATGGGGCTATCAAGTTCAACTGTTTCAAAAACAGGAATATCTTCATTGTTAAGTTCTTCCTTTAGTTGTTTATTTTCAATGTTTGATTTAATCTTAATTGATATTATTTTTTTCTCTTGCTTTAACTTAAACAATCTTGAATAAAATTCTTCAAGAATTCTGTTTTTTAAATATGTAGGTAATAAAAAATCATACTTTTTTAATTTAGATAAGGTATAGCTACTCATTTGTAATATAGTTCCAGATTTTGTTTTTGGAACAATTATAACTTTAGCATCTTCTTCGGAAAATGTTTCTGTAAAATCAAATTCCCGCTTAAAAGTATCGTCAAAATTACTAGTAACCTTTACAGTATCAAAATAGCAGAGATATACAAGTCTTCCAAGTCCTTTATGTGAATTTTCATCTACATCAAACAAGTTTGAAAACTTCTTGTATCTATCGTCAGTAAACCCAAAACCATTGTCACTAATTCCAATCTGAATAGTTTCTGGTTGGTTAAATGCCTTTGCTTTAATGTCAATATTAATTTCTGTCGCTCCTGCATCAAGTGCATTTGCTATTGCCTCAAAATAGACCATTTCTAAGGAAGAATTCCCAAAAAACATTTTTACAGCCTGTCCTAATTTTACTTTCATTTTGTCGTTTTAAAGTTGTCTATAAATGTCGTAATAGCCTTACCGCTTACTACCCTATATCCGCAACTTCTTGCGTTTTTTCCAGATTCTGAGTTGTTAATTAAAAATGTCATCATATTTATTAATTTTATTGACTCATTTATTTAAAGGATTTTCAATTGTATCAACGACTCTTTTTGTTACATGGGTATAAATAGTCGTAGTTTTGATACTTGAATGTCCCAAAAATTGCTGTATATATCTCATATCCGTTCCGTTTTCTAATAAATGGGTGGCAAAACTATGTTGTAATGTATGCGTTGTAGCCTTTTTTTCTAATTTTTGTAGTTTCGCTCGGGTTGCCAAAGACGTTTTATCTTGGGTATGTTCAGGGTTGTTTTTTACAAAACCTAACTGAATATCGCTTGTTAAAGCTATGGGCAAATTGTTACGGCTTAAAGCGCCAGTTGCCTGTGTGTGTAATTCTACTGCGTAAAAACTATTTAATGGATACATTGTAAACTAACAATTTGTGTGCAAGGTACAACAATTTTCAATAAAAACAAAATTTTACAATTTTTTTTGTGCATGATTGACCCAAAAACCAAATATCTTCTCTTAACTTTTTAAAACAGATTATAACTTTTCAAGTTGTTTTAATTTTGTCGATGCTTTTTCATAAAGGATATTATAGTTATTGTTTTATAATAAACTGATATTCAATTATTTATGTTTTTAAATATTAATATAGTCCCTAAATAAGCACTTTTAAAAAACTTAGTATTGATTATCAAATACTTAAAGATTATAATGTGCAAACTAGGTCAATACCCTGTATTTTGCGATAACCCAGAAATTTGAATTTCTCTTAACGGTATGGGAAAAAGGTCGTTTTTAGGCGATTGATAGGGTTTAAAAGAAGCATTATCCGTTAAGGTTACCTTTAGCTTTGACAAGGTTGTAGCGGCTTTACCTGTTCTAACCAAATCGAAAAAACGCTCACCTTCCATGGCTAATTCTAATCGCCTTTCATTGATGATGGCATCAAATAACGCATCACCCGTAAGCGTAATATCATGTGCGTTATCATTAAAAGCCCTGCGCCGTACTAAATTCAAATATGTTTGTGCTTTAACTACATTGGGCGTTGATGATTTTACATTTGCCTCGGCAGCTAATAATAAAATATCGGCATAACGAAGTGTACGATAATTATTAGAATAATTTAATTCAGGCTGACCCGAGGTTTGTCCAATTCTGGGTAAATATTTATAATTATACAGCCCCGTATTTTTATAGGGTGCAACCTGATAGTCTATATTAAAACTTGGATTAGCATTTTTGTAGTCTTCAATATTAAAAGCTGTTGCATTTTTTCTTTCATCGTTGGCATCATAAGCGTTGGCGAGGTCTTGCGTTACTAAATTGCTACTCCATCCTGGAGCAAAAGGCATGTCGGCAGATCCAGATAAATTACGAACACCACAAATTTGTACCGCATAATTTCCTTGTCCCTTAGTTTGCCCACCATTCCAATTATAATAGGGAAATAAATTAGAATATTGAATTTCAAAAACAGACTCAGGACCATTTTCGCCAGTTGGTAAAAAGATGTCGCCAAAATTTGAAACCAAACTAAATCTATTTGAAGTAATAACATTTTCGAGCATTGCGGCGGCTTCAGTATATTTGTTTTGATACGTATAAATTTTTCCTAAGAGCCCTTGCGCGGCATATTTTGTTACGCGTCCAGGTTGTAATTGGGTTGTTGGTAACACTTCAATGGCTTTTAACAAATCATCTTCCATTTGGGCATAAATCTCGGCTTTGGGTGTTCTAGTTAGTTTTCCGGAACTTTCAAGGGCTAAGCGTTTGTCAACAAAGAAGGGCACATCACCCCACATTTTTACTAAGGTAAAATAATAAAAAGCTCTTAAAAAATAGGCTTCGCCATATAAGGCTTCTTTGCCTGTAAAATCAATATTATCGCCTGCAGGATTGGTTTGTTTAAATTGAAAAAGGTAATTCACTCTGTTAATACCTTCATAAGCCGATTGCCAGATATCGCTTAAAACACCGTTATCTACGGAGCCTGTAATGGTATGATCATCAATTTGTTGTAAATCTACAATATCAGAAGCATTTTCGCCACCGGCTACCGAATTATCGGCAGCGATGTCGCCAACCACTACAACTAAATTTAACCATTGTAAAGGCGTATAAGCACTTACCATGGCAGTACGATAGTCAGATTCAGTTTTAAAATAATCAAGGTCGGTTATTTTAAACTCATCATGCGGGTCGTACGTTACCCATTTTGCACAATGTATTCCTATTAAGATAATCAAAAGATTGAACATTAAAATTCCAAAATATTTTTTCATAGTTATTTAATGATTGTTTTATAATTTTATATCAACGCCGATGGCGAAATTTCTGGCTTGAGGATACGACCCACGGTCAACGCCACTTTCTAAGATACCTCCTGATATTTCGGGGTCGAATCCAGAATATTTGGTAAATGTGAAGGCATTTTTTACTTGCAAATAAACTCTCAAGGCGTTTTTGTTATTTTTAAAATTCCAATTATAGCCTAATTGAATGTTTTTAATTTTAATAAATGAACCATCTTCAACATACCTATCTGAAACACGAATATTGCTATTAGCATCTTGAAACGAATAGCGGGGGAATCTTGAGTCGTTGGTGGTATTGGGTCCTGTCCAGCGTTCTAAAACGGCAGCATATTTGTTAGAGTACTGGGCGTTTCTTTCATAAGCTCGATACACATCGTTTCCATAAGACGCATATACAAAACATACAAAATCAAAGTTATAAAACTTTAAATTGAAATTCCAACCCAAGGTAAATGTTGGAAAGGGGTCGCCAATTTTGGTACGATCTTTATCGTCTATCACGCCATCTTGATTCACATCAACAAATTTAATATCACCAGGCACGGCACCATTTTGCGTTGCCCAACTATCTAAGTCTTCTTGATTTTGAAACAACCCATCGGTTTTAAAACCATAAAAATAGCCGGGTGTGAAGCCTTTTTCGAATACGGTTACATATTGCGATTGTCCATTAAAATAACCGCCGCCCACAATTCGGGCTGTGCCATCTTGATTGGTAGATAACACCAAATTTTTTACAGTAGTAAAAATTAAAGAGGTTTGTAAATACACTTTTTTGGTTAAATTTTTTGTGAACTCAAAAGTAATTTCCCAACCTTTACTTTCGGTATTACCAATATTTTGAGAAGGCTTTGGAACCGTTCCAAGATATAAAGATGCCGAAGGGGTAAACAGTAAACCATTGACGCCTTTTTTAAACCAATCTATTTGTAAATTAAAATATTTGGCAAAAGAAAAATCAAGTCCAATATTCGTTTGTTCTTGTTGTTCCCATCTGAGGTCGTTATTGGCTATGGTACCCACGGTAGATCCAGGTAAAAAACTACCACCATAAGTATAACCATTGCTATTGGGCGGAAATTGAGCGTAGCTTGGACCGCCTGTTACTATAATAACATTCGTAGGATTCGTAACATTATCATTACCCGTAATGCCATAACTACCTCTTAGTTTTAAAAGTTGAATATTTTCAACATTGTCAAAGAATTTTTCTTTTGATATAACCCAACCCACAGAGGCAGCAGGGAAGGTTCCAAATTTATTGTTAGACCCAAATGCTGTTGAACCATCACGTCGTAATGAAAATGAAAATAAATATCGATCTTCATAATCGTAATTAACGCGTCCAAAAAATGATAGATTTCTTTTTTCATATTGATAGTAATAACCAGTTTTAGCATTTAATTCAATGTCAGAGTTTTCTGCGGTAGCCCCAGTAAAATCAGCAAATTCCCATGAATTAAAGGGAACGTCTTGCCTACTGGCACCCGCTTTATTTCCATAAATTCGAGATGCCGCCATGCCTGCAATAATATTAATATGATGCGCATCTTTTATGTTTAAGTTATATTCACCAAAATTTTCAAAGATATAATTAAAATTAGAAAATTTTTCGTTGGTTACCGAATTGTGTTTACCTGCAACTGTTGAACCATCGGGGTTTAATGAATTATCAACATTATTAACACCCCAGAAAATTAATGGTGCAAAGCTTTTAGAATTATCTTCATATTTGGTATAACCAAAGCGGGTTGTGAGTTTTAAATTTTTAATAACCTGATATTGCAATTCGGTTTTGCCGTATAATTTAAAGCCATTGTAGGCATTATAGGTATTGGCTAACATCGTTACAGGATTATGAATTTCAGATAGGAGTAAATTACTATAACCGTAGGTACTTAGTACATTCGGGTTGTTATTATATACTGTTACAGTGGGGTCGTAGTTCAAGGCAGCACCAATCACGCTATTAAACCCTTGTTCGTAATAACCCCCTTTAGAATTAAAGAAAACGCCTGTTGTATTAAAGATAAATTTTAATTTTTTAGATAAATCAAACTGAACGTTAGATGTAAAGTTTGTTCGGGTAAAGTTAGATTTGTCTGCGCCGCCTACAATTCCAGATTGGTTGACATAGCTTCCTGCTAAGAAGTAAACAACTTTTTCACTACCGCCCTGAGCACTGATATTATAATTTAAAAAAGGTGC
Organism: Alphaproteobacteria bacterium; assembly: GCA_030053915.1. Lineage (GTDB taxonomy): Bacteria > Bacteroidota > Bacteroidia > Chitinophagales > Chitinophagaceae > JASGCT01. Next base: position 16,673 of record JASGCT010000026.1, on the reverse strand, counting down.
TGTTGTAAAAATTTCGTCTTGCCAATTGGTAGAGTTTATTTTTGAGAAGTCGCTAAAAATTATTGGACGTCCAGCGGTGGCACTACCTTCATTAATGATAGCGGCATACTCTTTTCCGTTTAGTACTTGCACTTTATTTAATAAATCTTGCCAGCCATTATTGAGTGAAATTTTAAAAACTGTTTGGGTTTGTTTTCTGCCAATTTTTGTGGTAACTACAATGACACCGTTTCCGCCACGAACCCCGTAAATTGCCGAAGCGGCAGCATCTTTTAATACGGATATAGACTCAATATCGGCTGCTGAAATTGAATTCAGATCGTCTAAACTTTGTTGAATACCATCTACAATAATTAAAGGATCTACGCCAGAGAAAGAAGGAATACCCCTAATTAAAACAGTGGGTTTTTGACCAGGAACGCCAGATTGAATCACATTAACACCAGTGGCACGACCTTGCAAAGCCTCTTCGGTTCTTACTGCATTAATTTTTTCAATATCGCTGGATTTTATGGTACTAATAGCGCCAGAAACTTTGGTAATTTTTTGTGTTCCATAACCTACTACTACTACTTCGTCTAAATTTTGTAAGGTAGGCGTTAACATGATTTTACTTAAATCGTCTCGGCTACTTAATTCTTTAAAAGCGTAACCCGTATATTTAATAAGAATTTTTTTAGTTTCTGGCACAAAAATATAAAAATATCCTTCTTCGTCTGATAGTACTACATTATTAATATTCCCTATTTCAGATACCGAAGCCTTCGGTAGAGGCTGTCCTAATTCGCTCAATATTTGTCCTTTGAATAAAATTGTGTTTTTGGTTTCATTTTTTAATTGAATAGCAATAATCGACCCATCGAAAATTTTATAATTTAAGTTGCTATTATTAAGAAGACTCGTGAGAATATTTTCGATAGAGCCATTATTAATGCTTAGGGATACTTTTTTATTTAATTCTTTTAATTTTGGGTTGAAAACAAATTTAAAGTTCGTTTTTGACTCTATCTCAGTGATACATTTTGATATTTCTAAATTTGATAGTTCGATATTATATTGTGCTAAACTAACTTTACTATTTGCAATGATTAAAAGAAGGATTACTAAATAGCGACAATACTTTGATTTTAACATAGAATTTATTTTACAATGATTATTTTATCTTTTACTTCAAATTTAATTCCAAAGGAATATTCAAGGATTTTTAAAACTTGGTCTATAGATTGGTTTTTAAATGTACCACTCATCATCACATCTTTGGCTTTTGAATTTTCAAAAATAAAGTCGTAATTATACCATCGTTTTAAATGTTCGCTGACGTCAAAAAATGACTGGTTATCAAAACTTAAGATATTATTTAGCCAGGCTGTTTCAACAAATGTGGTATCGTTTAAAATGGATTCTATGGGATTCATGTTCTCCAAAATTGTTTCTGTTTTATCTTGCAGAACTTTTTTTTCAATTTTATTAACCATGATCGCATGAGATTGTGTATTTAAAATACATTTTTCTTTAGGTTTTAAAATAAATTGCCTTTCAATATCTTTTTTATCAATAATATTAAGTTCTATTTTACCTGAAATAAGGGTTGTTTCAGCCCAAGCGTCTTTTTCGTAATTTTTAACATTAAATTCAGTGCCTAATACTTTAATTTTAAAGTTTGGGGTATTGATGTAAAAAGGTTGGTTATTTTTATGCGAAACCTTAAAATAAGCCTCACCTACAAGTTGTACTTCGCGTTTATTTTTATTAAATTGACGAGGGTAATTGAGCGTAGAACCTGAATTTAACCACACTTCGGTTCCATCATTCAGAAAAAAATGCGATTTAGTACCTAAGTTTGTTTTTTTTATTTGAGAACTATTTGGTTTTGAATTAAGATAGGAGGTTTTGCTAAACCATGAGCGGCCTAAAAAAAATAATAGGATTGCCACCGCAGCAAAAGATGTCCATTTGATAGATTTTTTAAAAAATGTTTTTATTAATTTAAGATCAAAGATTTTTTGTTGTGGTTTATTTTGTGAGCGTTTTGCTAAATGAATATGATAGGTAGCATTTAAAAAATCTTGGTCAAAATTTGGTTGTTGTTGCCAATATTCGCTGATGATATTTTCTAGTTCTGGGTCGATCCGTTGGCTACGTTTAAAAGCCTGAAGTTCTTCTTTTTCAGAATCAAGAATTTCTGTATTTAAATGACGTCCCAATAAATGATAATATCTATTTTTTTCCATTATTGTATCTTTTCATTTTTTTTAACTTTAATCAGCGCTTCAGTTATTCTTTTAATGGCAATGGCTAATTGGGCGTCAATGGTTTTAACACTTATATTTAGCAGGCTGGCTATTTCTTTGTATTTTAATTTATCTTCTTTAGCCATTTTGAAAATTAATTTACATTTTTCGGGTAATTGGCTTACCGTTGAATCGATAACTTCAAAATAGTTGTTTTCTTCTTCATTAGGTTTGGTTCCATAATCGGCAAAAAATTCTGTTTTTACATCATGCAAGGGCAGTAAACGAAGCTTTTTATCTTTTGATATAACTTTTAAACAGGCGTTTTTTACTACAGTTAAAAAATAAGATTTCGGATTTTCAATGTCATTATAATATTGTTTTTTTTTCCAAACGTCTAAAAGAACATCAGAGGCAATTTCTTCAGCCAGACTTCTATTTTTTAAAAAAGAAAATCCAAAGTTTTGTAAAGAAATAAAACAATTCATAAAAAGTTGTTTATAAGCGTATTCATCTTCGTATATAGCTATTTGGTAAAGTAAATCTTTTATTTTTTTATTATCCATGATAGTTTAGTTATATACTCGTACATAATCTACCTCCATGGTAGTTCGGTCAAAACTACTGTCAATTGGTCCTCCATAATTTCCACCCATGGCAATGTTTAGTAAGATAAAAAAATTACTATTAAAGGGCAGACTGGCGTTATTGGCAAACTGCGCAAACTGCACATCGTCTATTAAAAATCTTATTGTAGTTTCATTCCAAACAACTGCATAAACATGAAAATCGGAGGTAGCTGTCGGTATCAGTTTTTCGCCAACGAATCCCTGCGAACCGGTGCGTCCTGGGTGGTGTACAGCCACTGTAATGTTATTTAAACTTTTTCCAACCATTTCCATAATATCAATTTCACCGCAAGCTGGCCACCCAATTTGGTCGATATTGTCGCCTAACATCCAAAATGCTGGCCAGGTTCCAACGCCGGTACCTAACTTCATGCGGGCTTCTATTTTACCATATTTTTTACTAAATTTTCCTTTAGTTAAAATTCTTGCACTGGTATAATTAAAACCGCTATATGTTTCTTTGATTGCTGTAATTTTTAAAGTACCATTACTTACATTGGCATTGGCGGTACGATTGGTATAGTATTGCGATTCGCCATTGCCCCAACCATTATTATTACCAATATCATAAATCCATTTTGTGGGGTCTAAGCTACCCGTATAATCAAATTCATCACTCCATACCCAGGTAACTTTTGCGGCAATAGTTACATTAACCGATTTTGAAGTGCTTCCCTTTGTATTTTTAGCAGTTACATTGATGGTAAAAGTACCGCTTTCGGTATATTGATATTCGTAATTAGATTGGCTGGTATTTTTAATAACGCCATTACCAAAATCGATATCATAAGATTTTACATTTGTGCCAGAAAGTACTAAATCTACAAATCCAGTATTATCACTACGAACGGTGGCTGAAACAGATAAATTGCTTGGAGCGGCAGCATCGTTATTCATATTAACATCAGTTGAATTACTAGATTTATTACAGCTAATCAAAAGTAAAAAACAACAAAAAAAATGACGCTTTAAAAATCGGTATATTTTCATTTAAATAATTTATTTGGGTTGTAAAATTTGATACCAAGCTAATCCATCTACGCCAATGGAACGTAAGGATAGCATATTATTGGTAAGTAAAAGTACTTCATAAGTATTGGCGCCAGTACCAAAATTTAAAATTCCCGGACTCGGCACAACAAATTGGTAACCAGTAGTAACCACATTATCTATGCTTGGAGGTATAGATTCTCCAAATCTCAATATTTGGTTAGCAGGAATCACAAGTGGGAAGCAACCCCCAAATTCACCTCCGCCAGTGAAGCCATAAAAACTTACGGCTTCTTTAATAAAGTAAGAATTTCCTTTATTGTCTATATTTAAAATAAAACTACCATCTGGATTTTTGGTAAATTTAACTTCATCATCATATTCGCAGGGGTCGCGTTGGTTGGGTGAGGCAGAATAAAAATCTGCAGTATAAGAATTTGCAGGACCAACGCCAATATGTCCCGCCATAGAACTTGCTGAGACCCAAACTTTGCTCGTATCATTTGTTAAATAACTCACAAATTGGCTTGGCAAGCTAAAATTTACTTTTACGGTTACAGATTTAGACATCGTTGTAATTAATCCGCCGCTACCAATTGCGGTGATAACAATATTATAGGTATTTGTGCCTTGGTTTGTATATTTATAATTTACGTTGCCAGTAGGCACAATTTGGTTTGTGCCATCGCCAAAATCAACATTATAAGTAATTGCATGATCACAAGTTAAATTTAAACTAATTTTGCCGGTACCATCACCAGATGGGCTTGTTTTTGTGGTATCTTGAATGAGCACTGTTGCCTGTAAGTTTGAGGGCGGGATTAAATTATTTAATTGGTAATTTGGTTTAACACAAGCCACAAGACAAATGGATATAAAAAATGCAATAGATAAATTATATTTCATGGTTTAAGATTAATTTTGTTTGATATCGTCTAAATAAAAAGTATAATTTGCAGTACCATCACCCCTTGTGCCATTATCTATAATAATAACAACTTTTTGATAGGTTTTACCTCCTGAAAGGTCGATTGTTGAAAAATCGAAACTGAGTTCTTCCCATTCATTTACTTTCGTAGTGGTAAGTTCAACTTCTTTGTTAATAGAACTAGTAGTTATATTTTCAAATTTTAGGAGCACTTTTGCGCCAAGACGTGGGGAATAAACTTTCATTTTGAAAATTTTTGACGTAAAACTAATGGGTGCATCTACAAGCAAATAGGAGCCGCCCCAGGTTTGTCCTCCAGGACCTTTTATCATCTTAGCAACAGTGGTACTTGTATTGATGCCACTTGAATTAGGATTTGCCACCACGGTTAAGTGTCCGCCGTCAAAATCTGTTATTTTAGAAGCATAATCGATGCCAGATGACTGAAAATCAATTGGCAGTGCCAAAGTTGTAACTACTTGATTATTAGCAGCAATTTTAATATCATCAAAATAAAATACTTGTCCAGTACCTGCAGATCCAAAACCAAAGAAAATCGATATTTTATTATAAGGAACGCTAGCACTCCAAGCGGGGGTTCCAGAGACAGGTTTACTAAAATCAAAGACTAAAGTGTCCCAAGCGTTGGCAGATTTTGTTAAGACCTCAGTTTCTACCGATTGGTTTAAGTTCAATTTGTTTTCAATTTTTAAACGGACAGGAATATTGGCAGCTGGTGAATACACTAAAACAGAAATCATTGTTTTGGTTGCTGTTAATGGTAAGTTATTTGCCAAACCATTAGTATCACCAATGGTTACGCCAGCCCAGGTATCAGCTCCAGAGGGTTTTGTGGTTTTTTTAACCTTATTATTTGGATTAAGGGGGTCGGTTGCATCTACAGTGAGATCGCCTCCAAAATCAATCGTTTTATAATATACATTAGGGTCTTCGAAATTTATAGGTAAATCGATTTGATTTAAAGTAATGGTAACAGATTTTGACGAGTCCGTAAGCGTATTGCTACCGCCGCTTAAGGCAACCACTTTTATTTTATAAGTACCAGGGTTGGCATAGCTATGTTTTGCCGATGAATCTTTATTTATTTGAATGGGAACTTCGTTAGCCACATCACCAAAATAAACGTTGAAGGCAGTGGCGTAATCTGCCGTTGGTGAAACAGTTATATTTCTTAACAAATTAGCATCTTTGGTAATATTAATAACTAAATTTTGAGGTGAATTAAAAGTAATGGTAATAGGTTTTGTAATTGAATCCACTTGTGCATCAAAACTATAGGCTTTTATAGTAACAACATACTGACCTTCTTTGTATTTATGGTTAAGGCTATAACCTTGTAATACACTATAAAATTTATTTAAAGTGTCGCCAAAATTAATGAGATAACTTATGCCGCCATTAGAATTGGGTGTTATGGTTATATTTCCAGAATTGTCTGAACTTGTGTTTATAAGCGCATTTACTTCTGAAGGCTTTTGATATTGGGCATCTTCTATTTTATTACATGCTAAAACTGCTACAAATATTACCCAAAAAATATATAAAATATATTGATGTTTCTTTTTCATAATTATTTAAATCGCAAATATAAGAAAAAAGCACTAAAAATCCCCTAAATAATTCAATGGGGTGTATAATTTTTTTTTCGTGTTAGACTAAAACAATACCCATGCCCAATATTGTATCTTTACACCACCAGAAAAGTTTATTGCTACATTTTAATAAAATAAATCGGATATATTTGAAAAAGGCAACAACAGGTAAAAATAATTGGGTGAAGGATTGTTTGAAGCATTGAGAAGCCTGCTATAACCAACCCCAATTGGAACGATAGAGGATCCATAAAGTTTAATATCAAACAATAATTCAGCGCCAACAGAATTATAATAATAGTTTTTAGCTGCAGATACGCTTCTTAAAATACTGGCATCATAATAAATGTTAAGCCGAATTCTATTTAAATAAAACAATTCAGTGCCCCAATCTGGGTAAGCAATTGGTAGCTGATAATTAAGGTTCGTTGTAACCATAATTGGTAAAACTGGTAAATTAAGGTAACCTCGGGCAAAAACAAATTGATTGCTAAAATTTAAATTCGACAACACAGTGTCTCTTAATTGTGTATGAAATCTTAAATTTAAGTTATGATTTTTGCCTATGCCAGGTAAATTAAAACTTAGATTCGCGTTTATTTGAAAATCATTAATAGTAGTATTAGTAATACCTTTTTGAAGGGTAAAATTATAAGACTCTCCAAATCGAGGCGCTAAATTTTGGCTTGCTAAATACTGGTTACGGCTATAAAAAACACGCGTAGTAAACGTTGCAGAATATTTTTCTACATCTTGTAAATATTGAATCCCGTTGCCAATCCCTTTGATAGCATTGAAACCAATTTGACCATTAACAGAAAAATTTTTTATATATTTGCCCTTTACCCAAGCCAAAGGAATTTCAACACCAGCATTTACATTAAATTGGTTATAATTAAATTGCAATGTTTGAGAGTTATAAGTCCTGTGAAATATTGGGGTAATATTAAAAAAAGGTTCTATATACTTTCCGCCATAAATAACGCTGTATTGAAATTGATGGTATTGTTCATAGTAATTATAAGTATAAGAAGCTCTTGAAACAACTGTATTTAAACTATTTTGAGTATATAAAGTGGTAAAAACATTCGCCGCGTCGGCAAAAATTGTCCAACTATGCAAATTGAACCAGCCAGAGGATAGGTGATATTTTTTTAATTTGCCATTTAAACTATCTGCATTAAAACCTAAATTTTTTTGGTGAAATGATGCTAAACTACTATGAAGATACAATGGTTTTAATTCATCTTCTATTTTGGGCACTTGATTGATGATTGTAGGTAAAGCCAAGCGATGACCTTGATAAGTAAATATCGAACTGATTAATTTGGAACCCACTTGTGCCGACTGATAAACACCTGTGGGATAGGTAGCAATTCGCAGTACTTGATGTGTTTTATCGTTATAAAGCCATAATTCATCACGTCCTTGATAGGTGGTTGTAAACCATAAGCTATCCCCCTGAACGGATAAAAAACCAATAACGCTTTTGCGATAAGGTATAATAACGTCGTACTTCCAATTTTGATATAAATTATATTTTACCAATTTCATGTGCTCCCCATCGCTTACTGAAGCAAAACAAAAACTATCATTTTTAGAAAATTTAGGATAATAATATAACTCTTGAGGATACTTCGAATAAACCGAGCGATGGCAGCCATTAGAATCTAACCATACAATACTCGACTTGTGTTGTCGGTCAAAATCAAGGGCTAAATACGTAGCTGTATTATGAGCAATGTCTGGCGAAAAATACGTTGAATCTTTAGTAATCTGTCGTCCTTTTTGAGTTTTTATATCGTAAACATAAATGTCACTAAATTGTTTGTTAGACCATCTTTTGTGTTGATTATAAACATTATAAACAATTTTATGTTGATTAAATGAATAGTAATTATCAACCACATAATTCCTTTCTATAATAGTTGTTTCTTTGCCTGTACGAATATTAAAAAACACAAAGCGTGGAATTTTATCATAACTATGTTTTAAAATAATAAGTGTAGAATCGTTATAAGTATAAGGTAAATAATAATCAAACACATTGTTTTTTTGTAAAGGACTTATATATGTCATTGCGGTATCTTGGTCTTGCCATTGATTTTGAAAATAATTAAAGGTGTTTTTAATATATGATTTAAACGATTCGCCACTCACTTTTTTGATACTTCTATTTATGATGCTACGTGGCATTTGAAAGGTCATTTTTTGCCAAAAATCTGCTCCATATTTCTCGTATCCGTAATTCACTAATAAATAACCTAAATTATAATGATTGGGTACAAATTTTTTAAAAGATCCATTTCTTAACAAACGAAAGCTATAGTTTTTCTGGTTTTGATATAAAGATTTAAAGCCTGCAAAAAACAAGGGTAAATTACCGCGTCCAAAATCGGAATACCAGGTTTCTTGAGTAACGGCATCTCCTTCAAAATACCAATTTGGCGCCACATAAAACAAGATGCCTGAGCGCCCATAATCGCCCGCTATTATGGATCCCAGCTTAACCCACGACCTATCTAAAGCTTTAAATTGCTGCACATGCCGGTATTCGTGGGTTGTAAGCAAATGCTCAAAGCGCGAAGCGCCCAAGGTAAATGGATTACGGGGCTGTGATAAAAAAAACTGCGCGTTAAAAGGCGCTAAAGTAACATATCCATTTGAATGTGTAGGAAAGGTAAGTAGTACTACATCAACTGGCTTTTTACGTTTGTAACCATAAATGTTATTACTATCTTTTTCTGCTAACTGTTGAATGTATTGACTAATTTTATTCCCAAACGGTTCTATACTAGCTTTAAAAATAACTTGAGAATAATTAGATTTAAGGCTTTTAATATTAATTTTAGGTGGATGCCCTCCAAAACCCTGTGCAATAACCTGTATAAATGTAAAATAAAATACACTTGTATAAAAAACCTTTAATTTAAATCGTTTAAAATAAAGCAACATCTTATTGCTATGTTTTATATTAATAATAGTTTGTAAAAAAAACAATATATATTTCTGCAAAATAAAGATAATTGTGCAAATTTATATAATTTTAACAAATATTACTATTAAAAATAAAAATAATTTTGAGATTACAAAGTGTTTTATGTTTTCATCCACATTTTATTCTGACTTCAAAAATCAAAAATTAATAAAGCCACAACATAAAAACAACCCTATTTTGTAACTATTTAGCAAAAAACTCTGTTGTTTTATTAAATAATTACAAATTTAATTGTAACTTCGCCCTCAATAAATATGAAAACATCATTTTCTAAAAACGAATCCATTGTTTCTAAAAATCCTAAAATTGTGGTTTTAGGGAGTGGTCCTAATAGAATTGGACAGGGCATTGAGTTTGATTATTGTTGTGTTCACGGTTTAATGGCTATTAAAGAAGTTGGCTACGAAGCGATTATGATTAATTGCAACCCCGAAACAGTCTCTACTGATTTTGATATGGCAGACAAACTATATTTTGAACCTGTTTTTTGGGAGCACATCTTAGATATTATTGAATTAGAAAAACCCATGGGAGTCATTGTTCAGTTGGGTGGTCAAACTGCCTTAAAATTAGCTAAAAATCTACATGAAAACAATATTCCAATTATTGGTACAAGTTTTGAAAACATGGATATTGCAGAAGACCGAGGCCGATTTAGCAACCTTTTAAAAGATTTAGACATTCCTTACCCACAATTTGGTACAGCTTATAATGCCGAAGAAGCCATTGCCGTTGCTAATGAAGTGGGATATCCTGTTTTAGTAAGACCAAGTTATGTGCTAGGCGGTCAAAGAATGAAAATTGTTATTAATGACGATGACGTTGAGAAAGCCGTCATTAGTATTCTTAAACATATTCCAGAAAACAAAATCTTAATTGATCATTTTTTAGATCGATGCCAAGAAGCCGAGATTGATGCCCTTTTTGATGGCAAAAATTTTCATGTGATGGGTATTATGGAACATATAGAACCAGCAGGTATTCACAGTGGCGACAGCCATGCCGTTTTGCCATATTTTAATTTAAGCCCTATGGTAGTTGATACGATGACGCAGTATGCCGAAACCATAGCCCGATCTCTAAACATTAAAGGATTAATTAATATACAATTTGCTATCAAAAACAATCAGGTTTTTGTTATTGAAGCCAATCCCAGAGCCTCCCGTACAACCCCATTTATTGCCAAAGCCTATCAAATTCCTTATTTAAATTATGCTACAAAAATTATGCTTAACACCCACACTCTAAACGATTTTTGTTTAAATAAAACCTTAATTGGATACGCCGTTAAAGAACCCATTTTTAGTTTTGAAAAATTTCAAGGCGTCAATAAAGAATTAGGTCCAGAAATGAAAAGTACAGGAGAAGCCATTCGTTTTATAAAAGATTTAAAAGATCCCTGGTTCAGACAGCTTTATAAAGAACGAAGCATGAACCTATCAAAATAATGCCTATGTTGCCTTTTAAATTATTAAAAAACATACAATTTTCTAAAAAAAGTCCAGCAGAACAACAATTAAAAGTTCTTACAAAACTATTAACTAAAGCCCGTTTTACAGAATTTGGACAAACCTATAATTTTGATACAATTCTCAATCAAGAAAAAAATACACTTATTTCAAAATATCAAGAATGTGTACCAATTTTTGATTATAATAAAATTTATTCTGAATGGTGGTATAAAAATTTAGAAGGAAAATTTGATATTTGTTGGCCTGGCAAAATTAAGTATTTTGCCTTAAGTAGTGGCACAAGCGGCGCTGCAAGTAAATATATTCCCATAACAAAGGACCTTTTGAAAAGCAATTCTAAAATAATGGTTCGCCAATTGTTAAGTTTAGTTAATTACCAAAGTGTTCCTAAAACATCCGCAGCTCGCGGTTGGTTAAGTTTATCTGGTAGCACGGCATTACAAAAATATGAAGATTTTTATGCAGGCGACCTCAGTGGCATTTCAGCTAAAAAAGCACCTTTTTGGTTTGCACCATTTAAACTGCCCGGCAAAAAAATTGCTCAAGAACGCGATTGGAACAAAAAACTTGAAGATATTGCTAATAATGCCCAAAACTGGGACATCGGCTTTATTTTAGGTGTCCCTTCCTGGACTATTTTGCTCTTTGAAATGATTATCCAAAAATATAAATTAAAAACCATTCATGAGATTTGGCCCAATTTTGATTTTTATGTACACGGCGGTGTTTTTTTTGAACCTTATAAAAAAAATTTTGAAGCACTTCTTGGCAAACCAATCTCCTACATAGAAACCTATCTGGCTAGTGAAGGATTTTTAGCTTATCAAGAGAAGCAAAATTACCGAGGCATGAAATTAGTAATAAACGAACATCTTTTTTTTGAATTTGTTCCTTTTAATAGTCAAAATTTCGACGAAGACGGTAATCTTAAAAACCACACAAATATTAAACTAATCGATGACGTTGAACTTGATACAGACTACGCACCCCTTATTTCAACAAATGCCGGAACCTGGCGGTATTTAATAGGAGACACGATTAGATTTATAAATACCAAAGACTGCGACATTATAATAACTGGGCGTACTAAACAATATTTAAGCGTTGTGGGCGAACACCTTAGTATCGATAATTTAAATCAAGCAATTACTAATGCCTCACAACATTTTAATATTTATATTCCAGAATTTACAGTGGCAATAGAAGAAAACAAACCCTTGTTTTGTCATCATTGGTATCTTGCAAGTAACGATCATGTTGATGCCAAAGCCGTTTTAGAATATATCGACCACTATCTTAAAACACACAACGACGACTATAAAGTAGAAAGAAACACAGCCTTAAAAAACATGAAATTAGATGTTTTTCCCGAAACCGTTTTTATGTCTTTTTTACAACATAATAATAAAATAGGATCTCAACAAAAATTTCCAAGGGTTATGAAAGGTATTAATGCCGACAAATGGAACGCTTTTATTTTAACCCATAAACCAAGCGCTTCAGGAATTATTGTTTAGCATGCGCCGCCCTAATAATATGAGCTTTTATAATATAATCCATTTTTGGAAATGTATTTTTAAAAAATTCTTTAGGATTTTTTAAAGAATCAATTACTTTGTTAGGATAATTACCATAACTATAAAATTTTTCTAGAACATCTGCTCCTTGATACACATAACCAAATGCTGGAAACCCTCTTACTTTTAAATAGTTAGTAGTATCTAAACGTAAATTGTCTTTTAAATTTATATAAAACTGAGAGCTTCTGGTATTGGGTCCGCCTCGCGCATAAGATATGGTGTGTTTGTAATTAGAAAATTTTACATCCTCGTCTTGAATACAATGCGAGTCTAAAAAACGGATCATTATAGAGTCTATGCTACCAAATTGGGCAACAAAATTTGGGATAATTCGATACAAAGGCGCATTAGAAAAATAATGTGATGTAACCAATTGATAAAACCTATCAACGCCTAAAGGCGCATATTTACGCCAAACTTTTACATAAAAATCTCCTTGTGTAGTTTTAAAAATAACTTTAAAACTATCCGGAGCATGTCGCCCTAAATTGCGTTTCAATTCAAGGTGTGGTAAGGCACAAAATTGATTAAACAAGATAAGAATAATGCATGCCGTTACTGAAAATAGAGTTTTATTTGTCATATTATTCAAATTTTAAAAAATGTAACGCCCCCTTTCTTAGATTAATATTATATTCAAGATACGCTTTTAAACAAGCTAAAAAAAAAGTCCAGCCCTCGGTGTTTTGTTTCAACCACTCAAAGTTTTTGTTTGAACTTTCTATAGTCTCTTCAGTAATAGTAACGAGGCTTTCATTAAGATTTAAAGGTATAACCATAATATTAACAGATGTTTTAAAATTTTTAATATCCCACTCAAAAATTAATGTTGAATAAGGAATTAAAGTTTTTATTTTAATAGGAACCCCAAACTTAAATTCATTAAAATACCAAATAATATGTTTCGTTTTATCTAAGTCGCCCTTATATTCAGAAATAAAATAATTTTTTAATAGATTAAAATTTGTAATAGATTCAAAAACTACATGAGACGGCTTTTGAATTTGAAGACTCGTTTTAATTATAAAATCATCCATAGGTAAATATTATTGCAAATATCCATATTTTTTTTGTAAAAATTTGTTTTTTGTTTTTATTAAATAATTATAATAAATTTTTGTATATTTGTATTAAAAAGATATGCAAACATTTAATCTTGATGAAAAACTATTAGATTTTGAAGACATTTCAAGTTTTTTATCAAACACACCCCATTTAGTTATTTCACATAATACGCTTCAACTTATTCATAAAAGTCGATGTTTTATAGACGAAAAACTTAAAAATTCTCAAGATAGCTTTTACGGCATTAATACTGGTTTTGGATATTTATATTCAGTAAAAATTAGTAATACTGCCTTAGAAGACTTACAAAAAAATTTAATACGAAGTCATGCCTGCGGTACTGGAGAGGTTGTGCCACTTGATATCATCAAACTTATGGTACTTTTAAAATTAAAATCCTTTGCTTTTGGTTATAGCGGGGTTAGTATTGAATTAGTGGAAAATATCATGTATTTATTCAACAATCAAGTTTATCCTGTAATTTATACCCAAGGTTCTTTAGGTGCATCGGGCGATTTAGCACCATTAAGCCATTTTTCGCTACCACTCATAGGTGAGGGTGACGTTTTTTTTAACGGGCAAATAACCCCTATGAATAAAGTCTGTGAAAACATTAAGTATATTCCTATTACCCTAAAATCCAAAGAAGGCTTAGCACTTATTAATGGCACACAATTTATGACTGCCTATGGTTTATACATCTTAAATAAATTTAAAAAATTATTAGACTGGGCAGATGTTATAGGTGCATTGTCTTTAGTAGCTTATCAAGGGAATTTAGAACCGTTTTCAGCAGCTATTCATAGCATTCGTCCACATTTAGGTCAAATAAAATCTGCTCAAAACATTGTTAGATTTTTAACTGATTACCAATCTCAGTTAGTTGCTTTGCAAGACCCGTATTCCTTTCGTTGTATTCCTCAAGTACATGGGGCGTCTTGGGATGTATTTGAACAAGTAAAAAGAGTGTTTTTAATAGAGACGAATGCTGTTACCGACAATCCACTCGTGTTTCCAGAAGAAAACATGATTCGAAGTGGTGGAAATTTTCATGGGCAACCTTTAGCAATCCATTTAGACTATTTAGCAATTGGTATGGCCGAAATTGGCAGTATCTCGGAACGTAGGACTTATCAACTATTAAGTGGCACTAAAGGACTACCATTGTTTTTAACATCTAATAGTGGTTTGCAATCTGGCTGGATGATTATGCAATATACAGCAGCATCTTTAGTAAGCGAAAATAAACAATTATGTACCCCTGCTTCCATAGATAGTATTCCTTCTTCAAATAATCAAGAGGACCATGTTAGTATGGGAGCAAATGCCGCAACTAAGGCTTACAAAATACTTCAAAATTTAGAAAACATTCTGGCAATCGAACTTAGCACGTCTATGCAAGCATTAGGTTTTAGAGATATAAAACAATTGCCTTTGTCTGTGAATACTTTATATAAAGAATATACTAAGTATGTTCCTTTTTTAAAGCAGGACGAATTTATGAAGCCTATAATAGATAAATCACGTCATTTTTTAAGAAATAATCCTATTGTTTAACGTTAATAGATTAACGATTAGTTATTTGAATTTTTACTATATTTTGAATATAACAAAACCGGTATCGTTATTGGCCAGAAAAACATCCAGATAAATGGCAGAAGATAGTCGCCATTGGTTTCTAGTTTTCTAACAAACACGTTAATAAGGGCGTATATTAAACCTATTATGAAGTACCCTAAAATAAATTTTTCCATAGTTGTAAATTTTTTGCAAAATTAGTGTTTTTTTTAATACCAAATGCTTAAAATTTTGTTAAAATTTGAAAAAAACCCTATTTATTTGATAATCAATGTTTTAAATTTTTAAATACATGTAAATCAATAAACTTCCTGCTTTTTATTATTTAGTTTTATGGTCTATTTTCTGTGAAAACATAAAAATAAATAGGATTTTTTAAATAAATTATTAATTTTTTTTACGAATGTTTTTTATAAAATTTAGCCCTTTATATAACATGATTCGTATTCAATATGAACGGTTATAATTAATTATCTTGAATGACACTAAAATCGCCACATAATTATTATAATACGTTTCAACCCTTTAAATAAACAAGACATATCGTCTTCTTAAAAACAACCTTTTTAAACAAAAAATAACCCACCTAAATTTAGATTGTTAATAACGAACCTAAATTTCAAAATTTATTAAAAGTGCGATTTTTTTATTAACTTTGCGGCAACTCACATCAATTAAAATTATTATGACCAATTTTATTGCACCACTTGTTTCACTTATTGCCTTGGAAATTATTCTGGGTATAGATAATATAATTTTTATATCGATTCTTGCCGATAAACTACCTCAACAACAACAACAGAAACTCCGTTTTTGGGGTTTAGGGCTTTCTATGATTTTACGATTAGTATTATTGGCATTTATAGCTTGGATTTTAAAACTCGACCAAACCCTTTTTACAATAAACGAAACGCATTTTTCTGGTAAAGGCATTGTTTTGATTTTAGGGGGCTTGTTCTTAATTTTCAAAAGTACTAAGGAAATTTATAATAAAGTAGAGTCGCATAACGCCGACTCTCAACCGCTAAAAAAAAACAACAGTTTTAAACAACTCCTTTTTGAAGTTATTGTACTCGATTTAGTGTTTTCGATAGACTCTATTATTACTGCTGTGGGTATGGTTAAAGAACTTTGGATTATGTATGTTTCGGTTATAGTTTCGGTTTTAGTTATGCTTTTGGCTTCGCAATATATTAGCTTGTTTATACTCAAACACCCTTCTTTTAAAATTTTAGCCCTATGTTTTTTAATGATGATTGGGCTTTCACTTATCGCTGAAGGCTTTCACTTCGAAATTCCCAAAGGATACATTTATTTTTCAATGGCTTTTGCTTTCTTAGTAGATATCATACAAATGAAATCAATAAAACCTAAAAACACAAACCCCAAACACTAACCTATGTATATTTCCGGCTTTACTATCATTAAAAATGCCGTGTTAAACGACTATCCGATTCAAGAAGCCATCACGTCGATACTTCCAATAGTTGACGAAATGATTGTTTTAATAGGTGATTGCCAAGACGAAACCCATGCCCTCATAGAATCAATTCGCTCACCTAAAATAAAAATTTTTAATTCAACATGGG
>JASGCT010000099.1 GCA_030053915.1 Alphaproteobacteria bacterium | reverse complement strand
GATAAATACAAAATCAGCAAAAAAAATGAATAACATAGGTATTTTTACTTTTCTTTTAGCCCATAAAAATCCCGTACCTTTTAAATGTTCTACACAATTTGGAAATGTAATATTATCTTTATATATTTCGTAATCTCGATTTATATTCTTATTTATTTGGCTATGTAAATAATTAAACCAATATTTAGACCCTCTGTTTAGAAAGCATTGAATTAGAGCGATTATTGTTGCTAAAAAAGGAAGAATTAATTTTAGGTTTTTATTGTAACTATTATTTTGATTTCCGTTAACTAAATACCATCCTGTTAATAAAGCTGAAATCAAAGTACCACAAAACCAAACTCTTTTTTGTTGTAGGTCGGTTTCGGCTTTTAATAAATCGTATAAACGATCGATATTTACACTGCTCATTGATAAAACTTATAAATTTAAATACCCATTACGTATTAAAGCAAAAAGAATATGTATTTGAGAATTATATTTTTTACTAACATCTTCTTTTAACAATTCCATAATTAATTTAAAAAATCCAACTTCACCTTTATATATTTCAACTTTATTTTTTTCACCTTTAAATTCGAATCCATTAATTATAACATCAATTATTTCCATATATATCAAATTAGGATATTCACTTTTTATGTTTTCAATAATTTCAATACCTTTTTTAACATAATTATAATTTTTGCTTCTAAAATTAATATTTGTTCGTTGAATACCATTAATATGACCTTTAAGCACCAAGCCAATAAATACTTCTTTAGGGCATGGTTTTTTTATTGATGTTTTAGAATCCGAAAACTTACAAAAACTATCTTCCCAAACATCTATTAAATAATTTTCCGTTATCAAATTATTTTTATCTATTTTCCTAAGAAACTCAACAGCCAAAATTGCAACATTTCCATAATTATTTTGGATACGTTTAAGTTCATTTACACGTCCTGTATTTAAGATTTCCTTCCAAATAATTTGATAATCTTGTGCTGTTACTGGCATAATAAATAAAATTTTTAGGCTCAAAAAATATGAACTTAAAAGCATCGAGCCCATTGATACTTTTAAATTTTAATTTACTAAATATATGAGTGGTTGCTATAAAATAGCATATCATATTGTATTTCAATATTTTAAAGCATAATATAACGAACCCTAAAATCATCATAAAATAATTGAGGGCTGAATAAAAAATATGTAAAAAATGATGTATCTTTGAAGTTCGCCAATTAGGCAGCGAGGTGAGGTGAGGTGAGGTGAGAATTCATTTTATAAAAAACCAGCCTAATAGTTAATAACAAATTCTGCAATATATTTTCGAATTTAAATAACATATTTGATGCTAATTTTAAGCAAAGTTAAGATTTTTTTTAAAATATTGAACAATTTATTATTTTTTTTCACCGCAAAGACGCAATTTTTTCACCGCAGAGACGCAGAGGCTTTTCACCGCAGAGACGCAGACACGCAGGTTTTTCACCGCAGAGACGCAGAGGTTTTTTACAACAAAGATGCAATTTCATAGAGGCTTATTTTTTATAATAATTATTTTTAAAAAAATTATTTCAAAAACTTTATTTAGTTTTAAATTAATTTATTACCTTTGCTAAAATATTAGTTTATGCAATTTGATGTTGTAGTTATTGGAAGTGGCCCTGGTGGCTATCCTGCCGCAATTCGCGCTTCACAATTAGGTTTTAAAGTGGCAATCATAGAAAAAGAAAGCCTCGGCGGTGTATGCCTTAATTGGGGCTGTATCCCAACCAAAGCCCTATTAAAATCAGCCCAAGTTTTCGACTATCTAAAACACGCTCAAAAATATGGTTTAAAAGCCGATAATGTTAATGCCGACTTTAACGCCGTTATCAAAAGAAGCCGCGATGTTGCCGGACAAATGAGCAAAGGTGTTCAATTTTTAATGAGAAAAAATAAAATTGAAGTTATTGCTGGATTTGGCAAAGTAATTGCACCCAATAAAATTGAAGTTATCAATAAAGACGGTGTTAAAAATACCATAGATGCCACTTATATTATATTAGCCACAGGCGGACGTAGTAAAGAATTACCCAATTTAAAACAAAATGGTAAAACAGTTATTGGCTACCGCGAAGCCATGAGCCTTAATTATCAACCCAAATCGATGATAATTGTTGGTAGTGGCGCCATTGGTATCGAATTTGCTTATGTTTATAATACTATGGGTACTAAGGTAACTATTGTTGAATTTTTGCCTCGAATTGTCCCTGTTGAAGACGAAGACATTTCAAAAGAATTAGAAAAAAATTACCGTAGTTATGGTATCGACATTTTAACGTCTGCGGCTGTTGAAAGCGTTGAAACTACGCCTACTGGTGTAAAAGCAGCTATTAAAAAAACAGACGGCACTACCCTAACTTTAGAAGCCGACCTGGTATTAAGCGCTGTAGGGGTTGTGGCTAACATAGAAAATATTGGCTTAGAACAAGTTGGTGTCAAAACCGATAAAGGTAAAATTGTTGTTAATGTCAATAATCAAACATCCGTTAATAGTATTTTTGCTATTGGCGATTGCTCACCTGGTCAAGCCCTCGCCCACGTTGCCTCCAAAGAAGGCATTCATGTTGCCGAATATTTAGCTTTTCTCGAGAAAAAATCTAATTATAAACCCCAACCTATCGATTATAACAACGTTCCAGGCTGTACCTATTGTTCACCCGAAATTGCCAGTGTGGGATATACCGAAAAAGCCGCCAAAGATGCTGGTTACGACTTAAAAATTGGTAAATTTCCATTCTTAGCAAGTGGCAAAGCCGCCGCAAGTGGCAATACCACAGGTTTTGTAAAGGTTATTTATGATGCTAAATACGGCGAACTTTTAGGCTGTCACATGATTGGCACAAACGTAACCGAAATGATTGCTGAAGTGGTTGTTGCACGAACCTTAGAAACCACGGGACATGAAATTTTAAAAGCGATACACCCCCACCCTACGATGAGTGAAGCCTTTAAAGAAGCAACCGCCGTGGCTTATGGTGAAGCTACCGATGTTTAAAATAAATGTTATGAATGCGCTCAAATTAAGAGTTCAACTTGAAGAATATGGCAATGCGTTAAGGGATATTATTATGTTGAATGACGAAACATTTTACGATTTCTTTAAAAAAATCCTAGCCGCCTTTAATTTTGATGATACCAAAGAAGCTGTTTTTTATAAAAGTAACGAATTTTGGCAAAAAGGTAAAATTATTAGCTTAGATGATTATAAGCTTAAAAGCCCTGTACCCAACCTTTTAATGAAAGATACGTTTATGGATGATATTTTTAAGCACCCGTTTCAAAAATTATTGTTCGAATACGATTTTAAAAAACAATGGGTTTTTCATATTGAATTAATCGGTGTCATTAAAGATATAAGTAAAGAACATTTAGAAAAGAGAATTGTTTTTAGCAAAGGTAAGCCTCCTGCCCAATACCGTCAAGATGAATTACCACAAAATAAATTAGATGACAATCAACCAACTGAAACCGACATTGATGATGATGATTTTGACGACTTAGACCTCACTGAAGATAAAGACGATGTCTGAACCGCTTATTATAGCTATCATTGGAGCCACAGCATCTGGAAAAACAAATTTAGCTATTCGTTTAGCTCAAAAATTTCAAACAGAAATTATTTCTTTTGATGCAAGACAATGCTATCAAGAAATTAATATTGGAGTTGCCAAACCGACACCGTTAGAATTAGAAACGATACCGCATCATTTTATAAATTTACATTCTATTTACAATCCTATTAATGCCGCTGATTTTGCAATATATGCTAAGAATAAAATTAAAGAGCTTCAACAGACCCAACCCAATAAACCCATCATTTTAGTAGGTGGTTCTGGATTATATTTAAAAGCACTTTTGCAAGGTTTCGACCCAATTCCCAATAGTTCGTCCTCTGTTAAAAACTATGTGGCAAATCTTTTTCAAGCCGAACACCTTGAAGGCATTCAAAATAAATTATTAGCGCTGTTTCCTCAGTTGAAAAACGACCTTGATTTAAATAATCCACATCGGGTACAAAGAGCTTTAGAAGTAGCATTAGAAACCGGTTTACCTATCACAGCATTTTGGGATAAGCAAAAAAAACAAAAATCTCCATATCATTATAAAATTATTCAAATCAATTGGTTAAGGGAAGACTTGTATCATCGGATCGACCTTAGAACCGAAAGCATGATTAAGGCGGGTTTTGAAGACGAAGCAAGACAATTTATAAGATTTAAGCATCTTACGCCCTTACAAACAGTGGGTTACAAAGAATTTTTTGACTATTTTGATAATAAGATGCATTATAAAACTACGATTGAAAAGATAAAACAACATACTAAAAACTATGCCAAACGGCAATTAACATGGTTTAGAAATCAAGAGATTTTCAAAGAAAACCATTATCTTATTGAAGGTAAAAACCTTGATTCGCAAAGGGAATTAGACAAGATTTTACTTTAAAATATACATAAGCTCCTTAGCGGCTTTAACTATTTTTTCGGTAGTTGGTAAATAAAGTTCGGTTAAGTTTTGCGCGTAATGCATTGGGGCATCAGCACAAGCAAGTCTAATAATAGGGGCATCTAAATAATCAAACCCATTTTTTTGAATTTGATAAGTAAGTTCAGCCCCAACAGATCCGTAAGGCCATTGTTCTTCAACAATAAGTAAACGGTTGGTTTTTTGGATGCTGCTGAGTACGGTCATCCAATCTAATGGGCGAATGGTTCTTAAATCAATAATTTCTACATCGATGCCTTCTTTAAACAAAATATCGGCGGCTTGATGGCAGGTTTTTATTATTTTATTATACGAAACTATGGTTAGGTTATTCCCTTTACGTTTTATGTCTGATAAACCTATTGGAATAAAATATTCGTCTTCGGGTACTTCATATTTATCACCGTAAGCAACTTCACTTTCTAAGAACATAATGGGGTCTTGTTCAAAACGGAGGGCTTGTTTCAAAAGTCCTTTAATGTCGTAGGCATTGCAAGTAGAAATTACTTTAATACCAGGAATATTAGCTAAAATATTTTCGAATGCTGAGGAGTGTTGTGCGCCTAATTGACCAGCACTGCCATTAGGACCGCGCATTATTACGGGACAGTTTAATTGTCCGCCGCTCATAGCCATCATTTTTGAGGCAGTATTTAAAATTTGGTCAAGTGCTAATACAGCAAAATTCCAAGTCATATATTCTACAATTGGTCTCAAACCATTTTGTGCGGCACCTACAGCAATGGCAGTAAATCCGAGTTCAGAAATGGGCGTATCGATGATGCGTTTTGGACCAAATTCAGCCAACATGCCTTGGCTTACTTTATAGGCACCGTTGTATTCTGCCACTTCTTCACCGAGTAAAAAAATATTAGGGTCACGACGCATTTCTTCGTTCATGGCTTCACGTATGGCTTCTCTTAGGGCTATTTGTCTCATATAAAAATCAATTTTAGAGCAAAGTTACAAATTTTTAATTTAAATAATCAAAAAAATTATAAAAATCAAAATTTATAAAGAAAAATGCTCTTTAATTGCCAAAAAATAAAAAAACTTAGGGCTTAGCAAATATATAAACGGCTATTTGCACATTCTCATAAATTTTGCCTTTACCATAACCAATTCCAAAATCGAAACGATTGAATTTAAAATATGCATGGGCAAAAAATCCTTTTTCGGTTGAGGATTGTATAGTAGCAGGAAAACTTAGCTTTTTGGTAATTCCTTTAAATGTTAAACTCCCTTCAATAGTACAATCATTTTCGGTGGTATAATTTACTGATTCAATTTGAAAATTTGCTGTAGGATACTTGTCAACTTCAAAAAAATCAGCACTTTTTAAATGCTTTGAAAAGCCATCGCTTGGGTCGGCAAGTTTAAAATCTTTTATGTTTAATTCAAAATTGCCACTGCTTAATTTACCGTTAGTAACTGTTAATGTACCACTATTTAAAGTAAAATGCCCTCCATGATAGTTCTCTTTTTTAATACCTACCCATTCCACTTTAGAGTCGTTGGTATTTACAACATAATTTAAACTTTGGGCATTAATGAGATAAGAACAAAGCCACAAACTTGCTAAAAGCAGTATATTTTTTTTCATAAT
>JASGCT010000098.1 GCA_030053915.1 Alphaproteobacteria bacterium | reverse complement strand
ATACCAATGGCTTTGGAGGTCCCTCAATTGGAGGCTTATATTATGTGAGCTTTGGATATAATTTATTTTAGTAATGTGAAGACCTAGGTGTCTAAAACAACTAATTTAAGATTAAATGATCCTAAAACTAAATTTTTATTTAAAAATTAAAAATATATGATTACTTTATAGTATATTTGCTTAATATTATAAAATGGTAAAATTTTTATTAAATTTTTGTATTTTAACAATTTTTAGCTTTCATTTGGCAAAAAGCCAGCATGTAAAATCTATTTTAGGTACAATAAAAAATTATTCTAATGTGCCCATCGCCGATGCCATTATTTCGATTAATGGTATTAATTTAGATTCGCCAAGTGACAAACAGGGTGGATTTCGGCTCGATTCTAACCTTATCAAATTACCCTTTACAATTTCTTTTATGTGCAAAGGATATGAAAAGATAACACGGGTAATTTATAATTCGAAGGAATTAAAACAACTTAAGACAATTATGATGGAACCTATTTATCCCTTAGGTGAAACTATGCAAATTAATGCTATGCGTTTGCCCGAAACATTGATACAAACCCCTATCACGGTTCAGAAAATTGAGGCAAAAGACATTAGATATTTATCAAGTTCCGATTATTATGGCACACTATCAAATTTAAATGGTGTGGATTTGGTTAGCTCTGGCTATTTAATGAAGCAAATAAGCTCTCATGGTTTTAGTTCTACTGGTAATCAACGACTTAATCAACGCGTAGATGGCATGGATAATCAATCCCCCAGTTTCAATTTTTCATTCGGCACATTAAATGGTATTACTGAAATCGATCTCGACAATATTGAATTTACAAACAGTGCTTCATCGGCATTATATGGTTCTGGGGGTACCAATGGTACCTTATTTTTTACTTCCAAAAATCCTTTTAAATATCAAGGGTTAAGTTTTCAAATAAAACAAGGGTTTAACCATTTTAATAGTAATAGAAGCGGGGGCGGTCCGTCACCTTTTACAGATTGGAATGTAAGATGGGGACAAAAAGTTAATGACAAATTTGCATATAAAATTACAGCCCAGTTTATTACATTAACCGATTGGTTAGCTAGTGATAATAGAAATTATAGTCGTTTACCAACTTCTAACAATCCTTGGGGTACACTTATCACTGGGAATCGATTTACCGACCCTAATTACGATGGTGTAAATGTTTATGGTGACGAAATCAATAGAAATATTAGAACCCCGCCTTCAGCCTTACTTCAAGAAGTATTTATTCCAACCGGTACATTAAAAGGTCAGTTAGGAAACATTAATGTACCATCTCAAATTTTTTCAAGAATTGCCAACCAAGACATTTTATACTCCAGAACTGGATTTAACGAAGAGCAAGTGCTTGATGGTCAAACCGATAATTTCAAATTAAATGCAGGCTTTTATTTTAAATTAACCAATAAAATTAAATTAGATTTTGTAGTAAATTACGGAACTGGCTCTTCTGCTTTTAGTAACGCTAATAGATATGGGTTAAAAAATATATCTTTAATACAACCAAAACTAGAAGTTTATACTGATAATTGGTTTATAAGAGCCTATTTTACTGCTGAGCAATCAGGAAATACCTATAATGCATCTGTTGCATCACAAATTTTTAATGATTTATGGCCTTTAACTACCCCGTCTACAGATCCTTCTATTTTAAACACTTATTTACAAAATTTTGCTCAAAATAATGGCGATGATAATTGGTATCAAACTGCATTTCAAGGTGCTATTTTACCACCACTTTATGCTGTAGGTTCAAATGCTTATCGTATAGCCATTGAAGGTGCCTATAATACAGCTTATGATGCGGCAATAAGAAATGGATTAACAGCGAATCAAGCCTACCAGCAAGGATTACAGGCTATTAATGGAGTCCGATCTTCAGGTATCACATCTGCTCAAAATAGTGTTATCAATTATTTTAATAATGCAACAAATCAACTCCAACTTTTAAATAATGGACGTTCTGTAGCCAATGCCAATATACCTACAGGCGCCATTTATAACGACCCAAGATTTCAATATATTATTAATACCCCAATTTCACAAGGTGGTGCTAAAATTTCAAGCCAATCACAATTAAGAACTTTAGAATTTCAATATAATTTTACCGAGCCCTTAAATTTAAAACCACTTCAATTAGATTGGATACTTGGCGGTAGTTTTAGACAAAATTATCTAGTATCTCAAGGTTCTTTTTTTGCTGATACTACCCTACCCTTTACCTATATTGAAGCGGGTTTATATACACAGGCATCAAAATGGTTTTTTGATTTTTGGAAACTCACTGTTTCGGCTCGTTATGATTATCAACAAAATTATTCAGGACAATTTACGCCTCGTGTGGCAATGGATTT
Source organism: Alphaproteobacteria bacterium (assembly GCA_030053915.1). Classification (GTDB taxonomy): domain Bacteria; phylum Bacteroidota; class Bacteroidia; order Chitinophagales; family Chitinophagaceae; genus JASGCT01. The sequence continues at coordinate 3,908 of JASGCT010000098.1, read as the reverse complement.
TAAACTATTCAAAAAGCACCATATTCGATTTTCGGCTCAAACAGGCTTTCGATTCCCCTCCAATCAAAATCAATATCTAAACTTAAAAATTGGTCCAGGCGTAACAAGTATTGGCGGGTTACCTTTTATTTGGGATAAATATAATTTAACATCGAACCCTGCATATACCGAAACCAGTGTGATTCTGTTTAGAAACTCAATTATCAACGGTGCACAAGATGAAAATTTATTGCAACAAAGACCTTTTAAAGCTTTAAAACCCGAAACAAATTTAAGTTTGGAACTTGGATATCGTTCGGTATTTTTTGATAAATTATTAGTAGATGCTTTTTATTATTTTAGTTCAGTCTCCAATTTAATTACTCAAGAAAATATTTATCAACCTCGTGAAGACCTGAGCGATATTTTAAATTATAATAATACCTATCTTGTTCCTGTAAATGCAACATCGCAGTTTATTTCGCATGGCTGGGGCATCGCCGCCGATTATAATGTATATAAAACATTTACAATTAAAGCCAATGTATCTTCGGATAATATTTTAACTGACATTCCTTCTGAAAATTTAAGTTTTTTCAATACGCCTAAAATCAGGTTTAATATTGGCGTTCAAAACCCTAGATTTTTATTTAAAGGTATTTTAGGATTTCAAGTAAATTACCGTTGGCAAGACCAAATAAATTATCAAAGTACTTTTGGAGTAGGCAATATACCTGCTTTTGGTACTTTAGATGCCTCTATCAATTTAAATATTTTGAGTTTGAAATCTATTTTAAAACTTGGAGGCACCAATATAACCAATCATTATTATATCAACAGTTTTGGAGGACCGTCTATTGGCGGTTTGTATTATATAAGTTTTGCTTATAATTTATTATAAAATGACCCGATTAAGTGTCAATATCAATAAAATTGCTACTTTACGAAATAGCCGTGGGGGGCATAATCCAAATTTAATCGTTGCCGCTAAGCGTATTGAAGATTTTGGCGCTGATGGTATTACCGTTCATCCACGACCCGATGAGCGGCATATTAGATATGAAGACGTTTATCAATTAAAAGAAGTTCTTAAAACCGAGTTTAATATTGAAGGGAATCCTTTTGAAAAAAAATTTGTTGAGTTGGTTTTAAATACGAAGCCCCAACAGGTTACACTTGTACCAGATACCTTAAATCAATTAACAAGTAATCATGGTTGGGATACCTACATACATCAAGATTTTTTAATAAATATTACCCAAATTTTTAAAAGCCAAGGTATTCGAGTATCTCTTTTTATAGACCCAGATCCGCATTATTTAAAACCGCTTTCTGTTATTAAACCAGATAGAATAGAATTATATACATACAATTATGCGCATCAATTTGAAAAAGACAAAGACTGGGCTATTAAAGATTATATCCAGACGGCACAAGAAGCACATAAAATGGGTTTGGGCATAAATGCAGGGCACGATTTAGACTTACAAAATCTCAGTTTTTTTTGTGAATCTATTCCATATTTAGCCGAAGTAAGTATAGGACATGCCTTAATATGTGATGCTTTATATTATGGCTTAGAAAATGTAGTTCAGATGTATCAACGTGCTTTAAAAAAATAATTTTTAGTAGCGATACAGGTCGGATTTATAAGGACCGCTTGGTGGGATTCCTAAATAATCAGATTGTTTTTTAGTAAGGGTATCTAAAACAACGCCAATTTTTTCTAAATGCAAGCGGGCTACTTTTTCGTCTAAATATTTTGGTAATACATACACTTTATTTTCGTAATTAGCATGATTTTGCCATAGTTCAATTTGGGCTAAGGTTTGATTTGAGAACGAATTGCTCATAACAAAAGATGGGTGTCCGGTGGCACAGCCAAGATTCACTAATCTCCCTTCAGCCAAAATAATAATTTGTTTATTATTTTCAAGGGTATATAAATCTACTTGAGGCTTAATGCTATCTTTAGTATGACCATAATGCGTGTTTAGCCATGCAATATCTATTTCGATATCAAAATGCCCGATATTACAAACGATGGCTTTATCTTTCATGTGTAAAAAATGTTCTTTGGTAATTAAATCGCAACATCCTGAGGCTGTTACAATAATATCAGCTTCTTTTACGGCGTCAATCATTTTTTTAACTTCGTAACCATCCATGGCGGCTTGTAAAGCACAAATAGGGTCAATTTCTGTAACAATAACTCTACAACCAGCACCACTTAAAGATTGGGCTGAGCCTTTACCCACATCGCCATAACCGCCTACTACGGCTACTTTTCCAGCCAGCATAATATCAGTTGCACGGCGAATAGCATCTACTAAAGATTCTTTACAACCATATTTATTATCAAATTTACTTTTAGTTACCGAGTCGTTAACATTAAAAGCTGGTATTGGTAGCGTACCTTGTTGCATTCTTTCGTATAGTCGATGTACCCCTGTAGTTGTTTCTTCGCTAAGTCCTTTAATATTTTTAACTAATTCGGGATATTTATCAAAAACCATATTGGTTAAATCACCACCGTCGTCTAAAATCATATTTAAAGGTCTAGAGGTATCACCAAAAAATAGGGTTTGTTCGATGCACCAGTCGGCTTCTTCGTTAGATTGTCCTTTCCAAGCATATACGCCGATACCTTTAGCGGCAATGGCAGCAGCAGCATGGTCTTGCGTAGAGAAGATATTACAAGAACTCCATTTTACTTCAGCACCAAGTGCAATAAGGGTTTCAATAAGTACGGCTGTTTGTATGGTCATGTGTAAACATCCAGCGATTCTGGCGCCTTTTAAGGGTTGAGCCGTTTGATATTCTTTTCTGATAGCCATTAAGCCCGGCATTTCGGCTTCAGCTAAGGTAATTTCTTTACGACCCCATTCGGCTAAAGATAAATCTTTTACTTTAAATGGCTCTAATTTCAAACTATTTAATTGTGATAACATATAGTAGGTTTTTAAAATTTTTGCAAAGTTAAAGATAATATTTAATATAAATTGTTAATTATTGTTTTTTTATTTTTACTTGATGTGTAATTAAGCTGAGGACGCTGCGCTTTTGAAACTTTTTTACCGCAGAGAATTTTTACAGTAGAGAATTTATACCGCAGAGGGGTTTTGATTATGGCGGTTAACTAAGGGATATATGAATATATATATATAATTGAATATCATATTTTTATAATGTTTTATTAACAAATTATTTCGTGTCTTTGCGAAACCAAATAAAATGTATGCGTAATTTCAAATAATCATTTACAAAAACTGGAAATATAGTTATGTTTGATTCTGAATTTAAAAAACAAAACTTATCCAATATAAGAAATCCTCTTAGAGAAAATATTAAATGTAGTATATTTTGAAATGTTTCGACAAACCTTAGAATCTTTTTTAACTAATGGGGTAAAAAAAGCAATGCAGGTTTTAAAAGATTCTATGTGGTTATCTTATTCAAAATTTTAATTTTACAACGATTTTATGGTTTAAGTAATAAACAAGTAAAATAACAAATTATAGATAAAAAGGGAGGAAGATTTGTTTTATAAATTTTTACCGATAAATGTTATAAACCAATATTTGCAATAAGCGGATAAAAGCAAGAAAAAAACTTTATTTCTTTAAAAAATTAACAAAAAAACTATTTTGTCTGAGATAGCCATGAAAAAATAAAGTAAAATCTTTACTTTTTGAATTTTATTAACAAATCATTCACATTTTTTAAGTAGATAACACCGAATAAAGTAAAAAATACATATAATTTAACTACTTCTTATTAAAAATGCTATTTTAAATTCAAAATTTTAGATAAAATTGGAAAGTTATAATAAAAATAAATTTACCTGCGAAATTAAGGGATATTTATAAATTATCATTATTTTGGTTAGTTTGTTCTTCCAACATTTGAATAAAAGAGCCGTTAAGGTC
>JASGCT010000097.1 GCA_030053915.1 Alphaproteobacteria bacterium | reverse complement strand
GTTTTACTAGAAGATGTAGCAGAAGTAGAATATGGTTATGCGCCTCGTTTTGGTGCTTTAACATATAATGATCAGGGCGAAACCGTTGGCGCCGTGGTTTTAATGTTAAAAGGCGAAAATAGCAAAAAGGTATTAAAATTAATTAAGAAAAAAATTGAAATTATAAACAAAAGTTTACCAGAAGGATTAAAAGTTGAACCATTTTTAGATAGAACGAAAATGGTTAATAATTCTATAAATACTGTCAAAATAAACTTAATGGAAGGCGCCTTAATTGTTATATTTGTTTTAGTTTTACTTTTAGGAAATTTAAGGGCTGGTTTGATTGTAGCCATCATTATACCGTTATCATTGTTATTTGCTATAATAATGATGACAATTTTTGGTATCAGTGGAAATTTAATGAGTTTAGGTGCTTTAGATTTTGGCTTAATAATTGATGGTGCGGTTATAATAGTAGAAGGTGTATTACACCATATTTATCAATACAAAAAAGAAACGAACCTACCCTATTTAACGCGGCCAGAAATGAATGGTTTGGTTATAGAAACATCAGGCAAAATGATGAAAAGTACCTTATTTGGTCAAACTATTATTTTAGTGGTCTATTTTCCAATATTTATGCTTCAAGGCATCGAAGGAAAATTATTTAAACCCATGGCGATTACTGTTATATTTGCCTTATTAGGTTCATTTATACTTACTTTAACATTAATTCCCATGCTTGCTGCAAATTTTTTAAAACCTGATGGGAATTCTGGTAATAATATATCGAATCGTTTTTTTGAATTTTTATCAAATAAATTTGCAATTGCTTTACGCTATGTTTTAAATCATGCCAAACGCTTTGTTTTAATAGTAGTTGTATTGTTTTTATATGCCATGTATATATTTAATACTTTAGGCGGCGAATTTATACCAATTTTAGAAGAAGGTGATTTTGCAATTGAATTAAGAATTTTACCCGGGTCTAATTTAAATACAACCATAGAATCTTGCGAAAAAGTGTCGCATGCTTTATTAGAAAATTTTCCTGAAGTTATCAAAATTGTGTCAAAAATTGGTACTAGCGAAATTCCTACCGATCCGATGCCACTTGAAGCGGCAGATGTGATAGTCATTTTAAAAGATAAATCGGAATGGGTTAGCGCCCATTCGTATAACGAATTAGCCGACAAAATGCAAGCCGTTATTAAAAAATTTCCAGGTATAAATACAAATTTTCAGTACCCAGTACAAATGCGTTTTAACGAACTAATGACAGGTTCAAAACAAGATATCGTTTGTAAAATTTATGGCGACAATTTTGATTCTTTAATAAAGTTGGCTGATAAAATTGGGAATATAGTTAAGACTGTAAAAGGACCTCAAGATATTTATATAGAAGCCTTAAATAAATCACCCCAAGTTGTTATCAAATATAATAGAAACGCTTTATCATTCTATAATTTATCTATTGAAGAAGCCAATAAAATTATAAAAACAAGCTTTGCTGGGGAAAAAGCAGGTATCATTTTTGAAGGTGAAAAACGCTTCGATTTAGTTGTACGCTTAGAAGATCGTCAAAGAGCTAATATTAATAATTTAAATAATTTAAATATTGTAACCTCACAAGGTAATCAAATACCATTATCTGTAATTGCTGATATTTCAATCATAAATTCGCCAAGTATTATTCAGAGAGAAAATGCTTATAGATGGGTATCCGTAGCATTTAATGTTCGAAATCGAGACGTGCAATCTACAGTCAACGAATTAAAACAAAAAATAGAGTCAGAACATAAATTTCCAACAGGGTATTTTGTAAAGTATGGCGGCGCCTTTGAAAATTTAAATAAGGCAAAAGATAGATTGTATTTAGCGTTACCAGTGTCGTTAATTTTTATTTTACTTTTATTATATTTTGCATTCAATTCAATTCGTAACGGACTCATTGTATTAATTACTATCCCACTTTCTACAATTGGTGGTATTTTGTATTTAGCATATCGCGATATGCCTTTTAGTATCAGTGCAGGAATAGGGTTTATTGCACTATTTGGTATATGTGTGTTAAATGGCATTGTGTTAATTACTGAATATAATAATTTAAAAAAGGTAAAATTTTCAAATATTCAAGAGATTATAATTGAGGCTACTAAATCTCGATTAAGACCGATTATACTTACCGCCTCTGTTGCGGCATTAGGTTTTTTACCCATGGCTTTCTCTGAAAATCCGGGTTCTGAAGTGCAACGACCCTTAGGGACAGTTGTTATAGGCGGTTTATTGTTTTCAACATTTTTATCTCTTTTTATTATTCCAATTGCATACCAATTTTTCGAGAAATTACATCTAAAAAAATATCATAAAAATACAACAATTAATAAAGCAATGCCTATCATCATGTTATTTGTCTTTGGAAATACCATGTATTCTGGTTTTTCACAAAAACCTATTCAACTCGATGACGCTTTAAATTTAGGTATTAAAAATAGTCTTATATCCAAATTGAAAGATGCCGAACGACAACAAATAATTCAAAAAATAAAATCTTCAAAACCAATACCTTATACTAATATTAAATATGAATTTGGTGATTTAAATAGCTCATTATTTGATAATAAATTTGAAATCAATCAAGAATTTAAAATAGGTAATTATTATAAAAATAATAAACATATTTTACAAACAGAACTTCAGATTTTCGAATCTAATAAAGCCATAACTACTTTAGAACTGAAAAAAGAAATCACCTCTGTTTTTTACAAAATTTTAATCTGTCAAAAGAAAATAGACGCTTTAGCAAATTATAAACTAGAATTAGATAAATTAAACGACAAAATAATTTTAAATCAAAAAATTGGTGAAGATAATCAAATTCTAAAATTAGAAACTGAAAATAAAATTATTGAATTTAACCATTTTTTAAATGCCATACATAATGAAAAGAGGCAATATAGTACCCTACTAAATTTTTTATTACAAACTGATAGTGTAGAGCCCGTTGCCGACTCCATTTTATTTTTTCAAAGTAATAACTATCCATTACCATCTCAAAATCCAAATTTAATCCTTTTAGAAAACGAAAAAAAATTAGCCACCTTAAATAGAATTCAAGAACAGAAAACATTGTTTCCAACTATAAATATAGGTACCATTGCGCAAACATTTCGTGGTTATGACGCTGCCTCGCAAGATCACGTTTATAATCGATACTCTAATTATTTTTTTTCTTTTAATGTTCAGCTGGCTGTACCCATATTTTATAAAACACAAACAAATAATATTAAAGTAGCTAAATTGTACGAAAATACCCTTCAAGTGAAGTATGCATTAGAAAAAGAAAGATTAAAAGTACTTTATGACAAAAATCAAAGCATTTTAAATGCAACGTATTCTTCTATTTTAAATTATAAAAACAAAGTACTTCCCAATGCTTACAAACTAAATCAACTGTATGCCGAATTATATCTTAAAGGCGAAATTAATTTAATAATTTATCTAGAAAAATTTTCTTTATATCTACAAGAAAACTTTCACTTATTCGACTTGATTGATAGCTATAACCAATTATCCATTGAAAATTATTTTTTAAACGAAAAACAATAAATCTATGAACTTAACTATAAAAAACAATATTTTTATTTTAGTATTTACCTTATTTTTGATTACTTGCAAAAATAAAACTACTGAAAATAATACAGCATATACCACGAATATTAATATTGACTCCATTGTTAAAACCGATCATGATAGCATATTGTTTTTAAGTTCTACGCAATTAAAAAATTTAGACATTACATTTGGTAATATAGAGAGGAAACTTATTTCTAAAGAAATACAATTAAACGGCCAAGTGAATGTACAATATAATCGTTATTTTCAATTAACTTTACCGTTAGGGGGTTATGTAACAAAAATTTTTGTAAAACATGGTACTAAAGTAGATGAAGGTGATTCGCTTTTAATTGCAGAAAACATTGCCTTTATTGATATACAAGAAAAATATTTATTAACAAAAATTCATCAAAAAGAGTTAGAACAAGAATTGGTTAGAAAAAATGAGTTAAAAAAAAATAACGCTATTAGCGATAAAGATTATCAACAATTTGAGAATAACTACCTACAAAATAAAGTGCTATTAAAATCGTATTATGAACAATTAAAAGTAATTGATATTAATCCTGAAAATTTAACAAGCGAAACTATTTCTAAAAGTATCGTTTTTAAAGCGCCTGATGCTGGTATCGTAACAAACATAAAACCTGCAGTGGGTAGATATTTTAATCCTACAGATGATATATTAACAATTAGAAACTTTGATGATATGCATTTACATTTAAAAGCCTTTGAAAAAGACTTAGAACTTTTAAAAGAAGGGCAAAAAGTATGGGCATATACCATTAACGCCCCAGATCGTAAATATTTGGCGACCATAAAAATAATAAATATTTCCTTTGACAACGATAAAACTGTTGAAGTCCATTGTGAATTTAATGAGAAACTGCCTATTCATTTAATTCCAGGCTTGTATATGGGTGGATTAATTCAAATTGACCCAATTTATGCCTATTGTTTACCTGAAGAAGCTGTTTTAAGTTATCAGGATAAAAAATATGTATTTGCCGAAGACCTAAACAAGCCCCAACACTTCGATTTTATAGAAGTAAATATTGGCATCGAAGACAACGAAACAGTACAAATTCTTAATTATCACAAATTATTAAATAGAAAAATCGTTACTCAAGGCGCATATTTTATGATGATGCAGTTAAAGAATACTAATGATGACGAGTAATTTTTAATAACTACTTATATTTTAAAAGAAACAATTTATTAAATAATTTTACTTTAAATAAGTAAAATAAAAGCAAACTCCTAAGCTGCCAAAGTCTTGATTTTAAAGAAAATCCATTGTATTTTTCATAAATGTTGATATTATCTTTTAAGGCTTTTTTAATATGAGTACTACTAATACCTTGATTATCAAAAAGTATAAAAATTTTATTAATGAACATATATTTTTCTTGGGCAATGCGTATAATAAAGTCGTAATCCATTCCAATCTTAATTGGGTTAAAATTTCCATAAATTTTAAATAATTCGATTTTACAAAAACAGGTTTGATGGTTTATTTTACGCATACCTCTATATAACAGGTTATAATCAAAAGATTCACCTAAAGTTACTAATTGCCCATAACGATGCACACAAAATTTTGCACTAAGCCATTTTAAGTCTGTATTCATCTTAAAAGCGTCATGAACTGTTTCAAGCACATCATGATTGTAAAAGCAATCACCGCTGTTTAAAAAATTGATAATCTTTCCAGTAGCTTTCTTTAATCCTTTATTAAATCCATCATAAATTCCAGCATCTCGTTCACATACCCAACTTCTATACAAAGGTTGATTAGAATTTTCTAACCAATATTTTATATCGCTTGTTGTTGAAGCGTCAATAATTATACTTTGGAAGGGTTTAATTGTTTGAATATCAATAGATTCAATAGTTTTTTGCAATTCTACAAGGTTGTTAAAACAAATGGTAATAATACTAATCATAAATAATTTTGCAAAAATAAACTTTTAATTTCATAAAATTGTTTCCATTTTAATTTTATTTAAAAAATCGATTTATTCAATTATTTTCGTTAATTTCGCCGTTAAATTATAATATGGAACTCATTTTAAAAGTACAAAAATCCTTTAAAAAGTTTCGTCTTGAATTTTCAAAGGAAGATTCAAATGTATTTATTAAGCAAAGAGGTTTAGAAATAAAACTGCAATTGAATAATACTTTTTCATTTCAGGTTAAAACAAGTTGTGGTCCGCCCAATAACAAAGGGTACGATTTAAGTAATTCTTTAATAGATGCTTGGATTTTAGAAAATAACTTTCATCAATATCCCAAAGGGAAACCCACAAAATTGATTTTTATATTAGACGATTCTTTAGTTCCAGTTTGCCTAAAATTTAAATCAGTTTCCGTTTTATGAATCCTATAAAAAAGCTATTTCATCAAGATTGGGGTTTAATGGACTATAAAACAGCCTGGGATAAACAGGAGTTTTTTTTAAACATAAATTCTCAATTAAAATTAGAAAACAGAGATAAAGCCCATAGTTTGCCTTCTAAAGAAATTAATAATTATTTATTTTTTGTAGAACACCCACCTGTTATAACTATTGGACGCAATGGATTAGAAAAAAACAATTTAATACCGCCGCAACAATTAGAAAAATTAGGTGTTTCTTATTTCCAAACAAATCGTGGAGGCGATATCACAGTGCATAGTCCGGGACAATTAGTTGTTTATCCTATTTTGGATTTAGAACAATTTAAGCCCGATTTAGGTTGGTATGTAAGAAGTTTGGAAGAGGTTATAATATTAACTTTAAAAGAATTTGGTATTGAA
>JASGCT010000096.1 GCA_030053915.1 Alphaproteobacteria bacterium | reverse complement strand
AAATACATTTTTACTTTGCTACAGAATCTTATGAAGACGCCGTTATTCCTGAAGCCCAAAAATTAGGCATCGGTATTGTTGAACCCGGATATAATGATATTATCAGTATTTTAAAAGCAGCCTAAATAATGATTAATGGTTAAAATTATGGTGTTTGCAAAAATTGTACTTTATTTCACTATTGTACGATTAAAATATGAATTTTTAACAACCACCCCGTCCTTCGGACACCCCTCCTTGAAAGGATGGGAGCTAAAAGCTATCCAGTTTTCCATACTTATACCATTATAATATATATAATAATCCACATATAAATATGTTTAGACCTATTAATATTGATTTTTGAAACATGTTCATAGTCTAAAATATAACTGAATATGGTATTACAAGTTTTAAAAGTTCACACATAAAAATATAATATCATATTAAAATTAAAAATTCCTGTCTTCCAAATTTCCCTGTTTTACATGTTCAAACATAAAAATATAATACAACAAGAATTTGATTTTTATAAAAAGGGACGCTTCGTTTTTTTTAAAGTAAAAATTTCAAAAGTTTGTCTTGAAAATTCAAATAAAAGTAATTTTTATGATTATTATCAGACAACTATGATTTTATTTGAAAAATAATTATTTCGATTCAGCAAAAATATGTAACTTTGCAGACAATTTAATAAATATGGCATCTGAAAGAATTATTATTACCAATCCTATTTATAATGCAGTATTTAAATATTTGATGGATGATCTAGAATCTGCTAAAATTATCATTTCTACCCTACTCAATAAAAAAATTCTTAGCTTAAAGCCGCTGTCGAACGACTTAGTGAATAGCGACCCACCAAACCAAACAAGTGTTACATCTAACACAAAAAAAACTGACAGCGATTCTAATATGATACCCTTAATGCGTTTAGACTATAGTGCTGAAATTTTACACGACAATAATACGAAAGAATTGGTAACCATTGAATTGCAAAAAGCCCGATTTCCGTCTGATGAACTGCGTTTTAGACAATATATCGCCGAAAATTTAAAGCGTACCAAAGACGTTAAAGCCAATAAAATTGACCCAGATACTGGTAAGCCTAAAAAGAAGAAAGTACCCATGAGATACTTACCCATTTTTATTTTAAATTTTGACATTGAAAAAGAGATTAAAGATTTAGTACTGATAACTGAACATTTTACTACGGGTATGTTTTCGGGGAAAAAGCTGACCGACCCAAGCCGATTTTTAGATAATTTATTGTATAATATTATTGTGGTGCAGCTTCCTTATATCAATAAAATTGACCCCAAGACATTAAAATCCGAACCGCATAAATTGGCGATCTATCATTTATTTCAACTGTTTAATCAAAACCATCAATTAGAAAATGATAAATACAGTTTATTCTTGGAAGATACTAAACAGACACAACATTTTGAACGTTTGGTAAAACGTTTAGCTAATATAAAAGCTAACGACCGCAAAATAGTACAAAAAATGATTTTAGAAGATACCATGCTTCAAGATTTTTTAGATTTAGAAAACGAACGAGTATATCATAAAAAAATTATTAATAAACAAACCATTGCATTAGAAGAAAAAGATAAAACCATCAAAGAAAAAGATAAAACTATCGAAGAAAAAGATAAAACTATTGAAGAAAAAGATAAAAAATTAGAAGAAAAGGAAAAAACCATTGAAGCAAAAGATACATTAATACAAGAATTAATGAAAAAATTAAAAGGTAAATAAAGGGTGGTAATGGGCGGGCGAACACGCAGATTCGATACAACACACATTCACCGCAAAGGTGCTGATTTCATTTCACCGCAAAGACGCTGATTTCACCGCAGAGACGCAGAGGCGCAGAGGTTTAAATACAGATACTATTCCGAATTTTCCGAATGTCCCCGTTTTCCATGTTCAGACAATAATTTTATGTCACTGCATTTTTAAAAATTTTCCGCCTACGGCGGAACGGTTATTTTTTTTAATTTTTTAATTTTTTTGGGGGCAAGCCCCCAAACCCCCGCCGCCGCCCTTGCTTCCATCGCCACTTGCCTGCTACCGCAACGGCAAGTGTAGCTCGGACGCTCGGGCGGCGGCTATCTAATCGGGCGAACACGCAGGTTCGCCTCTCCCACTGGCTCTCATTTTGAAGAACTGAAGGCCAAGCGGAAGCCGCTATGGATGTACCGAGAGTTGGGGTAGAAGTAGTAGCGAGAAGACAAACGGCAGCTGAAGCCGTAGTAGATCCAGCTACCACCACGAAGAACCCGATCAGACCCAGTACTCGGTCCCTTAGGATTTGTTTGGCTACTACTACTACTATAGCCTCCGTACCAATCATTACACCACTCCCACACATTGCCACTCATATCATACAAACCCAAAGCATTCGGCTTCTTTAAACCTACAGCATGTGTTTCATTATCACTATTGTCATCATACCAAGCTACTTCATCAAGATCATTGCTGCCAGAGTATTTACCACCCCGTCCTGCGGACACCCCTCCAGAGGATGGGAATGGACCGCCACGTGCCGCATACTCCCACTCGGCTTCGGTAGGTAGCCTAAAATCCTTGCCCGTTAAACTATTCAGCTTTTTAATAAAAACCTGACAATCATCCCAACTTACATTCTCAACAGGATAATTATCACCACTATTAAAATTACTCGGATTACTACCCATCACCGCTTCCCACAATCCCTGCGTAACCACAAATTTACCCAGATAAAAACTATCTAAACGCACTTCATGAACAGGTTTTTCATTGTCTCTTGCGTCATTACCTTGTTCAGCCGTAGCCCCCATCATAAAACTACCGCCTTCAACATAAATCATGTCAAAACTATAGCCATTTACCTTAAAGGTTTCAAGAGATTTACGTGCTTCTGGTTTGTTTTCAATTGGTTCACTAAGCAACTTATTTTTACCTTCACGTAGCAATTTTTGTTTTTGCCAACAATTGAGTTTCTCCGCTTCTGTTTTAAAAATCGGTGCTTGCTCTGGTGCCGCCTGCATTTTTTCATGATAATAATTACCATAAAAACCATAAAAGTGCTCCCTACCCTTTGCCGCCTCCAACCAGTTTAACACATCGCCAAAATAAACCAAATCGTGCAAATTTTCCAAACTTAAATAATACGCTAAAATAATCATATAAGGCTCGCAACCCGCAATTGCCACAATATCTTTAGTAACCGCCGCCTTACCGATATCTTTAAAATCAGCTTCGGTAAATAACAAACCTTCGGTTTTATCTAAAGCCATACTATTAAAAAGTTCTGGTTTCTTACTTAACACTACCAAAGACGCATATATTACCAATTCAGAAAAAAAATCTATTTTTAAATGGCTATTGTTAGTAGTTTTTAAAAAGCGTTGCGGATGCTGATAGGTTCGTAAACCCGTAATAGTTTCTTGGCTGTCAACAAATTCCGGAATGATCACCGAGTCGTAATCTAATAAACTTATATTGCCGTTTGGGTGCACCAAAATATTACCGTGTTGTAAATCGCCATGCGCAATTTGATGTTTGTGCAAGGTTTCAATCATGGTTTTAAAAGCTTCGGCTAAGGCAGCAATTTTTTGAGGTTGCTGTAGATGGGCTTTCAGGTAATCTTTTAATAACAAGCCCTCACGCCATTCCATCGTAATTGCCGACCAATCTTGCCCCTTAATAAACAAGGCTTTTTCGTAATAGGTAAAATCTACAAAATACGGCAGATGTTTATGTTTAAGATAATCGGCAATCTTGGCAATGCGTAAAAAAACAGCATCAAAATTTCCGGTAAAATTGATTCTAAGGGCTTTGGTTTGTTTTTGAACCGTAAGATATTTATAAACTAAATTAAAGCCACCACTTAAACAAAATAAAAAGCCTTTTTTATCGCTTTCTATAACCGTGGCTTCTTGTAGCTCGGGCAGATAAGAAAGATTTTTAAGGTTTTTAACGGCAGAATTGATGTCGGTTTTGCTAAGCATAATTTAAAGGGTTAAGGATTAATGGTAGAGATGGCGTAAGATATTTCTGTACAAATGATTTGGATAATCTGAATTTTATTGTGTGCAATACGATATGGTTCATAGCAATTGTTACATTTTAATTATTTTTAACAACATGAAGGGCAGGATGATTTAGCTGGCTGAGTTTGATTTTGATAATAGTAGTGTCGTCGTCTTTTATGTTGCCTTGGGTGCGGAGTTGTTGAAGGTTATGTAAAAAATGGTCTGGCGATGACCAGCTATTGATAATATCAAAAGCAGGTTCAGGGTTGTTTAGATACCACTCGGCACAAGCGTCTGTAAGTAATAACAGATAGCCAGAATCTAATAAAAATGTTCCTTGTTTCGTTTGTAATTTAGACTGACCAAGACTGGCAAGGTAGGGCGGAAAATTATCTAAATGATACGGAGGCTCAATACTTGAGAAGATTTGAGAGGGCTTTGTTTTATCTGTTGGGATGTAGATTAAAAAACTATCACCGTTAATAAAATATCGGGCTGTCCATTGTTGGTGGTGGTTATAAAACAAATGGAGTCCTACAAAGGTAGCGGCGGCAGGCGTTTTTTTCTGCCAAATTTTATTAATATAATAATTATTTTTAGCTTTTACTAAGGGTTCTACGGTTTCAAACCAGCGTTTTTGACATATTGCTAAGCTTTTTTCAAATTCCATTGTAGGATTATGTACAAAATGTTGGGTAAGTATTTCTGCCCAGATTTGTGGGTGAAACGATTGGGTAACACCATCGGCTAAAGCCACAGTAGCCGTGGTTTCGGTACTATCAAAAGCAAATTTATCTGCGTTAGTTTCCGGCAGATCGTTTTGTTTATGGGTGGTAAAAAATGAAGCCTCAATTTGCATGATAATGATTAATTGTTAATGACGGAGAAGGCGTAGATGTGTAAAGACGGCACATGTACAGTATGTACTATTAAATATGGATAATTCATAATTTTTTAATTTTTTGTTTGTGATGACGAACCAAAATTAATAAATTTTATGAGCGTTTCAGGCAGGGCGTTCGACACAAATCCACGAGCGTTTAGGGGCGTTTCAAAGCCAAATCTTAATGCCGCTTCACGATGATGTTCAGGTACTTGGCTAGAAATTGAAAATAAAAATTGAGCTTGGGTATCGTCGTCTCTAATCTCAGATTTCTCAGACACAAAACTACATTCATCGGCACTATCGCCAATATGGACATTATACAAAATTGGGTTGCCGTCTAAAAATTGTAATGCTTGCATTTTTTGGGCTTCACGAACGGAAAGTTCGGGTTCGGAATTCGACTCTTTGTTACCTTCGTAAGGCATGCCATCGGAGATATTAATTATAACAGGGGCGGGTTTATCTATAGAGTCGTTTTGGTATTGTTTTATCAAAAAATCGTTGACTTTTTTAAAACACTTCCCCATGGGCGTTGTACCATTGGCTTGGGGTTCCACAAAAATGGGCATCTCTTCTTCCAGAAATATTGATTCACCATTGATACCAATTTGACGTTTTTTAATAGTTGCTATTTTTAGGGGTAGTTCCATATATTTACTAAGGGGGTCGCTTCGTAATATTTTTATCTCGTTATCACCACCATAGCCAAAAATAGTGATGATAATTTTATCTTTACAATTTACACCGTCAGAATTGGTAATAATTAACTCGTTAATTTGTTGGTTTAGAACCAAAGCGGTAAATTCGGCTTTAGAACTGATGTGGAGCATTTCGGTGCCTAAGTATTCGTCTGCCATTGATGCCGATTGGTCGATTAAATAAATTAAATGACCTGGATTTTGGCTTGTCCATTGTGCTTTGTACATACTCTAAAATTTTTAAAGGGTTTAAATAAATAGCAAAAATATAAAAATTCTTTTAATTTTAGTAAAAATAGTTAATTTATTTAGAATATTGGTGATATTAAAGGGCGATATTAAAGGGCGAACACGCAGGTTCTCCCTAACGATATTGCTACTACGAAGGGTAATTCTACTTAAAATTGGTAATATTTATTTCGCAAAATCGAAAAATAGTACCGTATTTTCCGCAAACTGAATTTTGTATGTAAAATAGTGCTAACTTTGCAAAAATAATAATTTTATGGAAAACTTAGATAACTTAAAAATGCCCGAGTTATTAGAAGCTATTGTACGTATCAAGGCTGAAACAGAGGTCATTAAAAAAGAATCCGAAAAAATTCGGCAAGAAACCGAAGCCATTAAAAAAGAATCCGAAAAAATTCGGCAAGAAACAGAAGTGATTCGCAAAGAGTCAGAGGCAATACGTAAAGAAACCGATGAAGCTCGAAAAAAAAGTCAACAAGAAATTGAGGCAATTCGAAAAGAAACGGAAGCCATTAAAAAAGATCGGGAAATTGAATCTAAAAAGAATCAAGATAAAATCGAAAAAATGCGTCAAGAAAACCTCGAATTAGATA
>JASGCT010000095.1 GCA_030053915.1 Alphaproteobacteria bacterium | reverse complement strand
AATAAAATAAAAATTGAGACAAGTAATTGTTTTCTATTTAGTAACATTTTAAATATTATTTTCTGCAAATTTACAAAAATATGGTCAATAAATTTTAAACTATATCAAATAAAATTTTTAAAAAACATATTTATGTTCTACAAACAAAGGATATGAATTTTTTGATTTAAAGTGGTTTATTTTATTATAACCACGAAGTAGTTTGTTGATATAACATCGCTTTAGGATTTAAATATCAACAACATTTTACCCGATTTTTTAAATATGTAACGGGCATGACACCCAAAGAATATAGATCCTTGCAAAAAAATTATAAATAGTTACGTAATCTATAAAATTATTTTGCTAGTATATAACATTTTTTCAAATAAAAAATATATTTAAAAAAAACAAAGGGAAAACCTATATGTTTGAACCCAAACCAAAGCTTTAAATTCTATCAAAATAAAGTCAAAATATATAATTTTTTCAATTTTAAACCAAAAATGAACTATTTTTGTAAAAATTTTGATTTATGAAAATCATTTCTTATAACCTCAATGGTATTCGAGCCGCCATGAAAAAAGGGCTTGTTGAATGGATGCAACAATCGCAAGCCGATATTTTTTGTTTCCAAGAGTTAAAAGCCAATATTGCCGATGTCGATTTAACCCAATTTAATAACTTAGGTTATCAATATCATTGGTTTTCAGCCCAAAAAAAAGGCTATAGTGGAGTCGCTATTTTTAGCAAAAATATAGTATGGGACGAAGTAATTCTTGGTAATGGCTTTACCCAAAGCGACTACGAAGGTAGAGTTATTATTGGCAAACATCCAAAATTTAGCTTAATCAATGCCTATTTTCCTTCCGGAACTTCAGGCGAAGAACGCCAAACCTATAAAATGCAATGGTTGCAAGAGTTCCATGGTTTTATTAAAAATATACAAAATCAAGGACGCCCAGTTATTATAACAGGCGACTATAATATCGCCCACACCGAAATCGATATTCACGACCCCAAAGGTAATAAAAACACTTCTGGATTTTTACCCGAAGAACGTCAATGGATTACAGAATTTCTTGAACAATTAAATCTCATAGATAGTTTTAGATATATGAACCCCGATTTTAAAGGCGGTTATACCTGGTGGAGCCAAAGATTCCCAAGTGTTCGCGAACAAAATAAAGGCTGGCGGATTGATTATATGTGTTTGTCTAAAAGCCTTGAAAATCATTTAAAATCGGCTTTTATTTTACCACAAGTGAAACATAGCGACCATTGCCCATTAGGTATTGAATTAGATTTTTAAAAAACCAAAATGATTTCATCTTAATCATTATTTTATGACCATTAAAGCCAAAAATGTTGAAGACTATATTGAACAGTTAAATGGCGAGAAAAAAATTGCCCTATTAAAACTTAAAGAAATCATCGTTCAAAACCTGCCTTCAGGATTTGAAGAAACGATACTTTACAATATGATTTCATATATAGTACCGCACTCTATCTATCCTGCAGGTTACCATTGTAACCCTAAAGATCCATTACCATTCATGAGCATTGCAGCTCAAAAAAATTTTATCGCTTTATATCACATGGGATTGATGGCAAACCACACTATTTTACAATGGTTTCAAAATGAATACCCAAAACATTGTACACATAAATTAGATATGGGTAAATGCTGCATCCGATTTAAAAACTTAAATACCATACCGTATGTTTTAATTGGCGAACTTTGTACCAAAATTTCAGTGAGTGATTGGATGCATCTTTACCAAACACATATCAAAAAATCATAAAACTTTAAAGACAATTAAATTTTTAAAGAATATATTTAAAAAATTTATTAACTTTGCCATAATCTATGAATACTTTTAAATTTTACAAGATTCTTTTTTTGGCTTTGTTGTCTATTACTATGTTGTATTTTGGTTGCAACTATTTACAAGGTTCCAATGTTTTTGAAAACGAAAATACGTATTATGCCATTTTCAACGATTCAAAAGAACTTTCAGCGACCACCCCAGTTTTTGCTAATGGATTAAGAATAGGAACAATTAAAAGCATAGAACCAGTTAACTATAATCTTAATAAAATAATTATTGCCTTTGCTTTAAACCAAAAATATAAAATACCCGATAATTCTATTGTTACTATTAAAAGTGGTTTATTAGGGAGCGAACATTTATATTTGAATTTAGGAAATTCCACCACATTTTTTAAACAACATGATACTATTAAATCTGAACAAATATTAAATCCATTAGAATCTGCACTCGAAACGATTACGCCCATTTCAGATAAAATTGTGGTCATTATTTCACGTTTAGATTCTACCTTACTTAAACTGAATAGTTTTCTAAATCCAACCACTCAAAATTATATCGAAAACTCTTTAAAAAACATCGAAATTACTTCTGAATATTTAAATGATCTTTCTAAGAATATTGACAAGATTTCACAACCAACAGGGTCATTAAGCCAATCCTTGAGTAACGTGAATAAAATAACCGCTAATTTTTTAAAAAGTAGTGATAGTATCACAAAAATAGTAAATAATACCACCTCTTTTACTAATCAACTTAAATCTTTAGAATTATCGCATACTGTAAATCATTTAAATACATCTCTCCAGCAATTAACACAGTTTTTAAATGCTATCAACAGTGGTAAAGGTAGTTTAGGTAAATTAGCAACCGACACCACCACACTTACAAATTTAAATGAAACAATTTATAGTTTACATATTCTTTTAGATGATATTAAAGTACACCCAAGACGTTATATTTCTGTTTTTGGGAAAAAAGATAAATCACCACCCTTAGATAAGCCCCTTAATTCTAAATTTCCATGATTTTATTGCCTACTTCTAAACGATTAGGAATAATACTACTTTTTTTACTTTTCCTAAATAACCTATGTGTATCTCAAGAACCAGTTTCAGAATCTATAATCGATATCATCAAATCGGATTTTTATCAACAAAAAAAAGTAGATTCAGCCCATAATTATATTATTTTAAATGGTCATGTAGTTTTAAAAGATAAATTAACCTATATTTATACCGATTCTGCCGTGATAAATACCATATCTAATATTGTGGAATGCTTTGGACACATTGTTATTAAAGATGGCGATAGTATCGAAATTAAGTCTAACTATTTGCTTTATAATGGAAAAACGAAAGATGCTAAACTTAGGATAAAAGTTATTTTAACCGATAAAATTAGTAAATTAACCACAGACTCTTTTAATTATAATATTAAAACCAAACAGGGCTATTATTTTAAAAAAGGAATGCTTCAGAAAAAAGATAATCGCATAAAAAGCGAAAATGCTGATTATAATGGCATCACAAAACATATCTTATTTACTCAAGATGTGGTGGCTTTCAATAAGGAAAATAAAATAATTGCCGATGAAATCTGGTTCGATCAAACTCAAGATTATGTACAACTTTATAAACCAGCAGTAGTTTATTTAAAAAATAAAATTATTATTACCGATTCAGCCTGGTACAATTTTAAAGCTCAAAAAGGGGAGTTGTTCAACCGCTCCATTATTGTTGATTCTAATTATCGACTCATTGCCGATTATATGAATATCAACGATTCAACCACCCATAATTATTATTTTGGTAGTGTTTTTATCAAAACACGTGAAGCCAATTCAAAAGAATTGCACGCCGAACATGTGTATTCTGTTCAAAATAAAGATTATTTTAAAGCTTACGAAAATTTGTGGGTTAAATTAATTGAAAATAAGGATACCTTTTATTTAAAAGCAGATACTTTAATTGGTGGTACCATTCCAGATTTAAAATTAGATAGTTTTGTTGTCAATCGTCGCCAAGATAGTATTCCAGTTATCTTAGATACTGTCAAAAATCATATCTTATTAGCTTATAATAATGTGAAGGTATTTCATGATTCTATGCAAGCAACCTGCGATAGTTTTGTTTATACCCAACACGATTCCGTAGGCTCCATGTTTGGTAGTCCAGTTATTTGGCTGAATCAAACTCAAATTGTTGGCGATAGTATTTTTATTTGGATAAACAACCGAAAAATCGAAAAATTACATATTTTAGAACACGGCTTCATTATCAATAAATTAGATAGTTCTAAATATTATAATCAATTAAAAGGGAATATCATGGATTTTAATTTTGATACCAATAATCACCTCAAAAACGGTTACGTAACTACAAATAGCGAAACAATATATTTTATTCAAGATGCATTTAAAAAATTTATTGGTTTGAATAAAGCCAGTTCAAAAAATCTGTATTTAGATTTTGAAAACAATAAACCGATATTAATAAAATATTTTATTGACGTAGAGGGCATAACCTACCCGATGTTTTTATTACCCGAAGAATTGCAACTTCGAGGATTTAATTGGTTGGATAGCTGGCGTCCTAAAAAGTGGTATGAAATTTTTTACTAATGCTTAAAATGGCAAATCGTCATCAGCAGCAGGTGGGGGTGGCGGGGTGCTAAATTGCGTGTTATAATTTGAATTTATAGGTGGGTTATTTTGTTGAAAATTTTGTTGTTGCTTAGCCGCCCCAGTACCTTCATCTTCAAGTTTCCACGCTTCTAAATTGGTTATATAATTTTCAACCCCATTTTTGTTATATTTATTCCCTCTAATATTAAAAAAAACATTCACATTTTGACCTGTTTTAAACAGATCTAAAATTTCAGTCTTTTTTTGGGTAATTTGAAATTTTATATAATTTGAAATATCGTTTCCTCCAGGAATACTATCTATTTTTTCAATGACAAATTCCCTTTTTTGAAAGGTTGTGCCGCGCGATGTGGTGATGTTTTGGGTATCATTGATTTGTACGATTTTCCCTTTTATTTCATAACTCATAATATATTTTTTTTAAGCTTGTGCAATAGGTCCAACAAAATTCATAGGAGGATCTTGGTTTTCAAATTCTTGAATTATACCATATTTTTCCTCAAATTTTTGAATATTATCAATTAATGCACGCATCATTTTTTTGGCATGAATAGGCGTACTAATGATTCGTGATTTTACTTTACATTTAGGGGTATTAGGCATAACACTCACAAAATCAATTACAAATTCAGCATTGCTATGCGAAAAAATAGCTAAGTTAGCATAAGTACCTTCAGCCATATCTTCTGATAGTTCTATATTTATCTCTGTTTTATTGGTTTCCATTCTATAAATTATTTGTGATCCCGCTGGGACTCGAACCCAGGACCCATACATTAAAAGTGTATTGCTCTACCAACTGAGCTACGGAATCATTGTTTTTTGATGTCTTTTCTTTAAAAGTGGTGCAAAGGTAATAATAATTTTTTAATTTTCCTAATATTTTTTAATAAAAAAAAGCAGGCACTTAAAATTTCTTTTAAAATACCTGCATTTCTGTCAAATTATTAAACTAAAACCTAGTATTAATGATTTTGTTTAGGTGTGGTTTTAGTCTCTGTTTTGGCTGTTTCTTTGGTAGTAGCTGATTTTTTGTCGCAAGTTTTAACTTTTTCACAACTTGATTTCGTTTTTTTAGAACATTCTTTACCACCAGCAAAACTAAAAGTGCTCACAAATAATAAAACAGCACTAAGGATTAAGATTTTTTTCATATTAAAATAATTTAGGCACAAATATACAAAATTTTATCTATTTAAAATAAAAAATATTAATAATATTTTAAAATTATCCCAAAAGAAGGTAATTTGTTAATTTTTCAAAAATAAAAAATATTTTAGGGGATTTTATTAATAATTGTCTTACCTTTACAAGTAAAATAAATAGTATGTTAAAAAATTATCTAAAATTATCGTTTTTAGTAGTAGTTTTGTTTTTTGTTTCAAAAACAGACGTTCAAGCCCAAACAGTTCAAGTTATTAATGGCACCATTTCGCCACAAAACCCACAAGTTTATTATGGCGATAATATGCGTTTCAATTATCAACCTAAAACAGGCTATGAGCTTGATAGTGTTATTGTTAATGGCGTTTCTAAGGGTAAAGACTCTTTATGGTATTATACTTTAACAAATATTAATTATAATAGTAGTTTAAGAGTAGTTTTTAAACGTAAACAATTTGGTATTGCACAAACAACAATTATCAAAAGACCTAACCTGTCAGATTCTATTATAGAAAAATTTATTGGAACTAAAGCACCTATCGACTTACCCATCGATTTTAATGATTTGCTTGTAAACTCAAATGTTACCGATTTTGAAGGTGCTATAACTATTGATACAACAATTGATGATGAAAAATATAAATTAACAACTAAACCAATAGGCGCTCAACCTTGGGCAGGTACAACCATTGGTGATGTTAGTGTTAATATGGGCGGACTTGCTACAAATTTACCTAATGACCAAGCACCCATTATAACTGTTTTTATGTATGCACCAGCTGCTAATATTCCTGTGAATTTAAAAATAGAAAATAAATCTGATGCAACAAAATCTGTTGAAACCAAAGATACAACAACAATTGCTGGCTGGCAAACC
>JASGCT010000094.1 GCA_030053915.1 Alphaproteobacteria bacterium | reverse complement strand
TGTTGTTGCTGAAGGGTTTGAAGCTGGTGGACATAATGGACGCGAAGAAACCACAAGTTTGTGCTTAATACCAATGGTGGTTGAGGCGGTTAAAATACCCGTAATTGCGGCTGGCGGATTTGCTACGGGTAAACAAATGCTTGCCGCATTTGCCATGGGCGCCGAAGCCGTTCAAGTGGGCACACGGTTCGTATGTTCCCATGAAGCCAGTTCGCATCCAAAATTTAAAGACATGATTTTAAGTTCGGTTGAAGGCGATACAAAGCTTAGCCTCAAAAAAACGGTGCCAGTACGCTTACTTAAAAATAATTTTGCACATTTAATATGGGAAGCTGAAAATAAAGGCGCCTCACCTGAAGATTTAAATGCAATCTTAGGTAAAGGACGTGCAAAACTTGGTATGTTTGATGGCAATTTAGAAGATGGTGAGTTAGAAATTGGTCAAATTGCCGCCTTCATTAAAAACATAAAACCCGCTGCTGACATTTTAAAGGAAATATGGCAAGAATTTATAAATTGTAAAAAAATAATCTCAAATTTGTAATAATTCAAAGAAATTCATTAACTTTGCCCACTTATGAAACCAATTCATATTAAATTTAATTTTTATCGCGTTTGTGTTTTAAGCTTTTTTTTAATGGCTATTACAACGCTTCAGGCTCAAACAGTTGAAACAAATGGGATTATTGCAATACAATCCGATTTGGGATTAAAAGATCCTCGAATAGCCATGATGAAAGCCATTGCTTTAAGAATTTCACCTAATATTACTTTTGTAGATATCAATAACGAAATTCCTGCTTTTAATATTTGGGAAGCCTCATTTTTTTTGTATCAATCTATTCTTAATTTTCCTAAGGGAACTGTTTTTATTTCGATTGTAGATCCTACAGTTGGAACAAATACCAAATCAATAGTTATTTTAACCACTAGCGGTCATTATATAATTACTCCAGATAATGGGACAATCAGTTTAGTATCTGAAATAACAAATTTTCAAACTGTTCGAGAAATCGATCTTAATAAAAATCGTTTAGACGGGAGTTCAAAAAATTTCACCTTTTTAGGGCGCGATGTTTATGCCAATATCGGTGCTAAATTAGCCAAGGGTATTATTAAATTTGAAGACGTTGGTCCAGTTTATTCCACACCACTTACCGAAATACAACACCAAAAGCCAGAAATTGATAACCAATATTTAAAAGCCTGTATTATTGGTGCCGAAGACATTTTTGGTAATTTATGGACAAATATTTCAACTGAGCTATGGCAAAGCTTTGGCGTTGGATATGGTGATCGCTTAGAAACAAAAATATATAATAATAACGACCTCGTTTTTTCTGGGACTATTCCATTTCTGCCTACATTTTCATCGGCGGCTCAAGGCAAGCCTTTATTTTATGTAAATCATACTAATAATATTTGTCTTGCTTTGTATTTAGATAATTTTTCTAAACGCTATGACGTTCATGATGGGCCAGAATGGAGTATAAAAATTAAAAAGGTAAAATAAGGTATATTTAATATTACCATTAAATTACTAACCGTTCAATCTTTTCAATTTCTTTGATTTCTTTTAATTCTTTAATTAAGTTTTCAAGCTCTGATTTTGATTTTACAAAAAATTTGATATATCCTTGAAACACCGAACGTTCTGTTTCGAGTAAAAATGATGAAATATTAATTTTAAGTTTATTGCTGATAATATCAGTAATTCGATGTATTAAACCTACCGCATCAATTCCTTTTAAGCCAATGCCAATTAAAAACGAAATTTCACTATTATCCACCCATTTTGTTTTAACTATCTTATTACCATAAATTGAGAGCAGTTTAGGCGCATTAGGACAATTAATACGATGAATGGTTAAATTTGATTTTTCTAAAGATAAAGCAAAAATTTCATCTCCATAAATTGGATTGCAACAATCTGCTAAAGTATAATGAATATTAGCTTCTCCTAATAATTTAATATGTTCTACATTTAATATTTTTTTCCATGTTTCTTCATATTGAACAATAAGTTTATGTTGTTCACGAGGTAAGGTTTCGATACTATAAATAGATACCGATTTTTCTAAAATTGCAATACATAATTCTTTAAAACTTGGCTTATTAAAAAATGACGTAATAATTTGATAATTATGATTATAGGATTTTAAACCAAGTTTGGTTAAAAAATTATCCAAAATAATTTTTCCTTGTTGTGCTTGTACTTTTTGCACTTTCCCTAAATAATCAAGGATATCTTGTTTCGCTTTTTTGGTAACTACAAAATTGAGCCATTCTTTTGAAGGGTGTAGTTTTGAACTTGTTAAAATTTCAACTTGGTCGCCATTATGAAGTTTGGTATCTAGGGCTACTAATTTATGGTTAACCTTTGCGCCAATACACGCTAATCCAATTTTACTATGCAAAGCAAAGGAAAAATCAACAACAGTACTTCCGTAAGGTAATTTTTTAATATCCCCATGAGGTGTATAAATATATATTTCATTAACAATTAAAGATTCCTGAACGTTTTCAACAAATTCTAAACTATCCGTATCCGCTTTAAATAAGGCTTCTTTTATTTCGTTATACCAATTTTCAAAATTTACATTGGAGTCGGCTTGAGATGATGTATTCTTATATTTAAAATGTGCCGCGACGCCTTTTTCGGCAATAGCTTCCATGCGTTGTGATTTAATTTGAATTTCAACCCATTTGCCATCATGGCTCATTACTGTAGCGTGCAAGGCTTCATAACCATTCGATTTAGGTTCACTAAGCCAATCTCTTAACCTATTGGGGATCGATGCGTACATGGCTCTAATAATAGAAAAAACACGCCAACAATTCGCTACTTCTTCAATTCTAGATTCGGCATTTTCAATAATTATTTTAATAGCAAATAAATCATAAATCTCTTCAAATGGTACATTTTTATTTTTAATTTTATTCCAAATTGAAAAAATACTTTTAGGACGTCCATAGATAGTAATATTATTGAAACCATTATCATCTAATTTTTTTTGAATGGGTTTTATAAATTCATTTATAAAAGAAGTTCGAGCTTTTTTAGTAATGTTTAATTTGAGGGCTATGTCTTTATATATTTGAGGTTCAAGGTATTTCATCGAAAGGTCTTCCAATTCTGTTTTAATATTATATAACCCCAAGCGATGGGCAATTGGGGCATAAATCCACGTTGTTTCAGATGCTATTTTAAGTTGTTTTTCACGTTTCATAAATTCTAAAGTTCGCATATTATGAACTCTATCGGCTAATTTAATTAAAATGACTCTTGGGTCGATCATTAAAGCGAGTAAAATTTTTTTAAAACTTTCTACTTGATCGCTTTTACTAGAATCCGACACATTTGAAATTTTAGTAAGTCCATCAACTATTTTAGCAATTTCATTTCCAAATTCTCTTTGAATATCTTCGATAGTTAATTCTGTATCTTCAACCGTATCGTGTAATAATGCACAAATGCTACTTCTTACGCCTAATCCAATTTCTTCAACGCAAATATTGGCAACTGCAATTGGGTGTAAGATATATGGCTCACCACTCTTGCGGCGCATGTCTTTATGAGCTTCTATAGCTAATTTTAGGGCGTGCTTAACAAGTTTTTTATCGCTTCCTTTTAATTTATCTTTTAAATTTTTCAATAAAATTTTATACTGAGCAACTATTATTTTATCTTCATCTTTAAGTTGTTGATTATCAGAATTTATGTTCAATTCCATGCCATGACATTTTTTACAAAGATATAAAGAATAATTTTATTTTTAACGTATAGGAACTATTTTTTATAAAATTATTATAAAATTAATTAAAATCTTTAAACGGCTTGTAAATTTTAAAATCAATGGGTTTTAGTAATCAAAAAACGCATATAATGCCATATCAAAAAAAAATTCATATTAAAATAAGTATAAATACTTAGTATAAATACGTTTTTTTGTGCGTATTTTTACTTAAAAAACTAGTTTAATTTATTTTTAACTTTGTGCTTAAATTAAATATTATGAGAATGTATGCAAAAGAAGACCTTCCAGGGTATAAGTTAGAAACCAAAGGAAGTCAAAACCTAACAAATGCCGAATTGTTAGCAATTTTATTAAATTGTGGCACCAACGAATTGTCGGCAATTGACATAGCAAAATTATTACTCAGAAAAACCAATAATCAATTTCAACAAATTGGGACTATGACAGTGAGTGATATTTTAAATTTAAAAATTAAAGGTATTGGTAAAAGTAAAGCCACTTTAATATTAGCTGCATTAGAAATTGGGTTAAGACGCGAACAAGAATACAGTCAGTCCATTTTTATAAGTAGTTCTGCAAAAGTAGCAGCCTATTTAAGGTCGAAATATCAATATTATCAACGAGAAATAATGATTGCCTTGTTTATAAGTAGAAACAATCGTATTATTAAAGAAGAGATCATTACCGAAGGCGGGTTAAGTTCTACAACATTTGATTTAAGGGTTATATTTAGAATGGTATTTATTTATAAAGCTACGGCTTTATTAATTTGTCATAACCACCCAAGCGGTGACATCGAAAATAGTAAAGATGATGATGATATTACAAAACGTATCCATGAAGCCTGCAAATTACTGGATATCATATTTTTTGACCATATTATAGTTGGTACAGATGGTTATTTTAGTTATGCCCAAAATGGTATGCTTAAAAAATAAATGATTTCATGTATTATTTAATTAGAATATTAGCCATTTTTAAAAAAACTAATCTATAAATAGTTATTAAAGCATTGCAGGAACAAAAATTTTAAAGCGCCTAAACCTGTTCAGTTTATTAACCAATCTTTAAATATATAGCGGCGGCACTTGAGGCTCCAATTTTTTTATTCTTCCCAAAATCCCATCGAACAGTATTTTTCTATTCTTTTTTGAACCAATTCGTTGGGTTGTATTTTTTTAAGTTCCTTTAAATTTCTAGTAATAAAATTTTTGAGGTTATTAGCGGCTTCATTATAATCCCAATGTGCCCCACCATGTGGTTCAGGCACAATTTCATCCACAAGGCGAAACGATTTCATATCTTGAGCAGTAAGTTTAAGTTGTTCGGCAGCCAATTCTTTTTTATCCCAACTACGCCATAAAATTGAACTACAACTTTCAGGTGAAATAACAGAGTACCAAGTATTTTCGAGCATAAGCACTTTATCGCCTACGCCAATTCCTAAGGCGCCGCCGCTAGCCCCCTCTCCTATAATTACTACAATAATAGGTACTTTTAAATGGGTCATTTCGTAGATATTACGGGCAATAGCTTCGCCTTGTCCGCGTTCTTCGGCTTCTAATCCAGGATAAGCACCTGGTGTATCAATTAAAGTAACAATTGGTTTATTAAATTTTTCAGCTAATTTCATTAAACGTAATGCTTTGCGATACCCTTCCGGGTTAGGCATGCCAAAATTACGAAACTGTCTGGTTTTGGTATTAATCCCTTTTTGTTGTCCTATTACCATTACCGTTTGTCCATTTAATTGTGCAAATCCCCCTACCATGGCTTTGTCATCTTTAAAATTACGGTCTCCGTATAGTTCTACAAAATTTTCAAACATTAAACTAATATACTTCAAGGTATAAGGACGATCAGGATGCCGACTAAGTTGTACGCGTTGCCAAGGCGTGATATTAAAAGTAAGTTCTTTTCTTTTTTCTACAATTGCATCTTGAATTTCTTGAATTGTTTTATCTAAATTTAATTTAGTATTTTTGTTTGCTAACTTTTTAGTTTCGCTCATTTGTTCAAACAAATCCTTTATAGGTTGCTCAAATTGTAGGAATTGTCTTTGATTTTCGTCTATCATAAAAATAATATTGGCAACAAAGATAAAGAATTTTTAATTATTTTTTGTTAAATATAAAAAAAATTACTAACTTTGCACTTCTTACAAAATGGATCGGTAGTTCAGTTGGTTAGAATGCTGCCCTGTCACGGCAGAGGTCGCGGGTTCGAGTCCCGTCCGGTCCGCAATTATAAAGTCCTTAATATCAATCTTATATTAAGGCTTTGATTCATGTAATTACACTATTTATAGATAAAACCAAAATTTATATTATAAAACTAATATATGTTTCAATAATACACCCTAAAAGTATGATGTACCCTCTTTTTAAACTTCTTACGCTATGGGCTGGTTCAATTTTAGTGTCTCGTTCAACTCAAATTGAGAAAAATAATGCTATAACTC
The DNA here is from genome assembly GCA_030053915.1 of Alphaproteobacteria bacterium. GTDB lineage: Bacteria > Bacteroidota > Bacteroidia > Chitinophagales > Chitinophagaceae > JASGCT01. Next base: position 289 of record JASGCT010000094.1, on the reverse strand, counting down.
AATCTAAATCAATCCATTTAACATCAATGCCATTTTTTAAAAATAAAAGTATTGTAACACCTATTCAACACCACACAAAAAAACTTACCAACCTGTATATACTTGCAATTCAAGATTTTATAAATGTAATGTATCAAAATAAACACACAACTTTCGACACAATATTTATAAACAAGCGCAAATTGGGTAATCCAGACGACTTTCCTGATGTTCAATTACCTCAAAAAATAAATGGTGTTACTATAATATTATTACCTCAGGATACAGCATACACTTTAAAAAAAATAAA
>JASGCT010000093.1 GCA_030053915.1 Alphaproteobacteria bacterium | reverse complement strand
CAAAAATCACCCTTTTTCCGTAGCTTAAACTAATATTTTTTACTCTTATCATATTTTTTGGCAAAATTATAAAAAAAAATCTACATATTTTCAATTTAAAATAAATTTTATAATTTGTTTTTAAAATTAAACAAAAAGACTTAATTTTGTGAAAATTAAAATTTATGATTAAAATACAAATTATTGGATTTTTGGGCAAAGATGTTGTTCAAAAAGATATTAATGGGAAATCGGTTTTAAATTTCAGCGTAGCACATACTTATAAAATAAAAGATAGTGCAACTAATGAGTATAAAGATCAAACCATTTGGTTGGATTGTAATTGGTGGACCGATAGGTTAAATATTGTACCTTACTTAAAAAAAGGCACTCAAGTTTTTGTTGAAGGGATTCCGAATGCGCGGGCTTATACATCTAAAGAAAATAAAATTGAAAGTGTTTTAACATGTCGCGTTAATGATATACAGCTACTGGGTTCTAAAGGTCAAGATCATTCAAGTTCAACTCAAGTGGCATCTTCTAAAACCAACACTTATTTTAATACCCAAGCCACTGCGACGTCATCAGCTCCATCCAACACGTCTAACGATGATTCTGAAACACCAATCGACGATTTACCTTTTTAAATAAATATTGACTATGAATTTTGTCCAAGAGCTTCGCTGGCGTGGTTTACTACATGATACAATTCCTGGAACTGAAGAAAAATTAGCGACCACAACGATGCGTGGTTATATTGGTTTTGACCCTACTTCGGATAGTTTGCATATTGGGAGTTTAATTCCGATTATCATTTTAAAACATTTTCAAAATTATGGTCATAAGCCTTTTGTTTTAGTGGGTGGTGCTACGGGCATGGTAGGCGATCCCAGCGGTAAAAGTGAAGAAAGGAATCTTTTAAACAAAGAAACCTTAGACCACAATTTACAATCTATTCAAAAACAATTAGCTCAATTTTTAAATTTTGACCCTACCCTTTCAAATGCCGCTGAAATTGTGAATAATTATGAGTGGTTTAAAGATTTTTCATTCTTAGATTTTATACGCGATATTGGCAAATCCATTTCGGTAAATTATATGTTAGCCAAAGATAGTGTAAAAAAACGCCTTGAAAACGAACAGGGCATGAGTTTTACCGAATTTTGCTATCAGTTAGTACAAGGCTATGATTTTTATTGGCTTTATACCAATAAAAATTGTAGTTTACAAATGGGGGGGTCGGATCAATGGGGTAATATCATAACTGGTACCGAACTTATTAGAAAGAAACATGGCGGTGAAGCCTATTGTTTAACCTGCCAATTAGTTACAAAAGCAGATGGCGGTAAGTTTGGTAAAACCGAAAAAGGCAATATTTGGTTAGATCCTATGAAAACCAATCCTTTTCAATTTTATCAATTTTGGATTAATACCACCGATGACGATGCTAACAAATGGATAAAATATTTTACATTTTTAACTGAAAATGAAATTGATACACTCTGTCAAGACCACGCCTTAGCCCCTAGTCAAAGAATTTTACAAAAAAAATTAGCTGAAGAGGTTACGCTATTTGTGCACGGCAAACATCAATTAGAATTAGCTTTACAAACCACCGAGGTTTTGTTTAATCCGAATCCCCATCTTATTTTAGAGGCTTCTTTAGAAGTGTTTTTATATGCGGTTGAAGGCATGCCTAAATATGCAACCCAATTGTCTTTACCAATACCTATTTTAGATTTATTAGTTGAAACAAATTTATGTACTAGCAAAGGTGAAGCCCGAAAATTAATTCAAAATCAAGGTATTCTTATTAATAAGCAAAAAATTGATTTAGAAAAAACACATCTTGAAGCTGCTGATCTTTTACATGGGCAATACCTCTTAATTCAAAAAGGCAAAAAAAATCATTATTTAATTCAATATCCATGTCAAACAAAATAAAAACTGCGGCTGAATATATTCTTCAGCAAGTAAATCAAGAACGCGTAAGCATAGGTTTAATTTTAGGAAGTGGCTTAGCAGGTTTTGCGAATCATGTTGAGGTGCTGAAAGAAATTTCTTATTCAGATATTCCCAACTTTCCAATGAGTACCGTGGTTGGGCATAAAAGCAAATTAATTTTGGCCCAAATTCAAGGTAAGAAACTATGGATTTTAGCAGGACGATTTCATTATTATGAGGGGTATGATACGCAAGATGTTGTTATGCCTATCCGGGTTTTAAAATTATTAGGGGTAGAGACGCTTTGTTTAACCAATGCGGCTGGGGGCTTAAACCCAAATTTTAAACAGGGTGATTTTATGGTCATTAAAGATCATGTATCTTTATTTGTCCCTAACCCATTGATAGGTAGAAATGATGACAGTTTTGGCACACGTTTTCCAGATATGAGCAACGCTTATGATAAAAATTTACAACATCTTTTACATCAAACGGCGCAATCTTTAAATATTTCTTTACAAACGGGCGTTTATTTTGGGTTAAGTGGTCCTACTTACGAAACCCAAGCTGAATGTCATCTTATTAAAATATTAGGGGGCGATGCGGTTGGTATGAGTACTGTTATGGAATGTATAGTTGCCAATCATTGTGGCATGAAAGTTGCTGGCGTATCGGTAATTACTAATATTATAAATTTTAATTCAACTGTAGAAACCACACATACTGAGGTATTAGAAGTTGCAAACCAAATAGAACCTAAAATGGTGTCTTTATTTACTCATTTTATTTCCCGTTTGGTTTAATGAATGTGTTTAAGAAAGCAAAATATTTTGGTAATACGCTTATTTTTGTGGCAATGCTAAACTTGTGCTGGGGGCAATTGGGAGGGCTGAAAGGGCTTACCCAAGGAGCCGGTTTAGGTGGAAATACTGGAAGCGGGTCTTTTAACGGAACGGGTGCAAATAATAATGGTAATAAAAATTTTGTTGATTCTGCTAACCAAACTTTTAAAAAAAGAGATTATTTAGCCGATAGCATTACCATACATTATCGTTATTTAGAAAGCACTAAAATTTTTCAATTAGATACTATAATCAACGATTTTCAGCGATTATTTCAAGTGCCATATCATTATTTTCATTTAGGGAATATGGGAACGGCTTTGCAATCTTTTCAATATGAACAACCTAAATTTAAAACAGGGTTTAGGTTTGGTTATGATGTTTTTGAGCCCTATTTAAATACCTTAGAAAAAACTAAATTTTATAACACCTCACGTCCATATACTGAAATTATTTATCAAGTTGGATCGAAACAGGAACAACAATTGGGTTTTCTTATAACCAAGAATATTCAAAAATATTATAATTTTTCAATAGAATATAATTTTAGAAATTTTCCGGGTTTTATCAAAAACCAAGCGGCAAATCAAACTCAAATTAGGTTTACGCAACATTATCTATCTAAAACGAATCGTTATGAATTATTTTTTGTTGCCATGTTTAATAAAGCAGGTGCTAACGATAATGGGGGCTTGGTGTCGAATGATGTACTTTATCAAGCAGGTATTGGTAATTTGTACGGTGTTGCTACACGATTTGGCTCCGATATTATATATGGTCAAAATCCTTTTACAACTACCTTAAATATTGGACATATATATAAGCATAATACTTTATATTTTCAACATCATTATGATTTTGGCAAAAAAGATTCTCTTAAAACAGATAGTTTATATACTAAAATTTTTTACCCGAAATTTCGGATTCAACATAGTGTTAAAATAGAGGAATGGAAGCATAATTTTGTAAATAGTTATGGAAGCGACCCTTCGTCAATTGCAAAATATCAACAATATTTTGGGATTAATGATACCTTACTTAAGCCCAATCCAACGGACTTATGGAGGAGTTATATAACTGAACTCAATTTGTTTTTATTTCCCAATAAATTCAACACCTCTCAGTATTTAAATATGGGTGCAGGTTACGAAATAAATGCCGCTCAAGTGCCTATCGATACTACCTCAGCGGCATATCACAATTTTTATGTAACGGGTTCTTATATTAACAGAACTCGAAATTTATTATGGGATTTAAATGCTCAAGGCACTTTTTATTTAATAGGTAGGTATGCTGGAAATTTTACTGCGCATGCCTCCATTTCTAGGTTGATACAACATAAAAAATATGACTTAAAACTTGGGGCAGTTATTATCAATCGAAATGCTTCTATTTTTTTTTCGGGCTCAAGCAATTTTTATGCACAATCGCAAGCCAATAATGGTACAGAAAATATCACTCAAGCCTATATTCTTTTTAAAACAACTAAGATTAATTGGGAATTGGAGGGTAATTATTATATTTTCAATAATTATTTTTATTTAAAAGATCGTTACACTATAAGTAATTTTCCGAATGTTTTTAATTTGGTTCATGCTAAGTTTAACAAAAAATTTAATTTAACCAAAATATTGAAATGGTATAATGAGCTTAATTTTCAACTAGTATTAGGCAACGCTCCTTTAAAACTACCATTATTATTTACCAGGCAACGCTTGGCTATTGAGGGTTATTATCAAAAGAATTTACAATATTCTATTGGTTTAGAGGGCATCTATGCCACGCCGTTTAACGTTCAGGCTTACAATCCTATTAATGGACAGTTTTCGTATCAAGACACTTTTAAATTAGCTAATTTTCCGAATATTAATTTTTTCATCAATCTTAAAATTAGGCGTTTTGTGATGTTTTTACGTTTTGAAGAGATTAATAGTTTTGATGTAACACGTTCATTTCAAGTACGCAATTTTACGTTTCAAAATCAATACTACCCACACAATCCATTTATGGTACGATTTGGTTTTAAATGGGGTTTTATAAATTAATATTATGGAGAAAAAAGACAATAAAATAGGATTTAGAATTGCCTTATTTATCGTTGTTTCGAATATGGTAGGCACGGGTGTTTTTACATCCTTAGGATTTCAATTAGCAGATTTTGAGAATATTTGGACAATTTTAATTATTTGGTTAATTGGGGGTATTTTGGCTTTAATTGGGGCATTTACCGCCGCAGAATTAGGGAGTATTTTTACCGAAAATGGGGGTGATTATTTATTTATTTTAAATGGTATTGGTAGATTTTGGGCATATATTTCGGCAATGGTATCCATCATAGTAGCTTTTATTTGTACATCTGCGGTGTCGGCTTTAGCTTTAGAAGCTTATATTTCGCCATTTCAAATTCCTCATATTCGATTGTGGATTATATTAGGTATATTACTAATTACTTTATTACATTCTATTTCTATAAAATCGGGGTCGGTATTTCAAAATTACAGTACTATTTTTAAATTGGGTTTTATAGTGTTTCTTATTGTTTTAGCATTTTTAAGTCCTTACGAAGTGCCCAAGAACATGAAAACGGATTTTTTGTCTTTTCAAGGAGAATTTTTTAAGTCGAGTTTTGCGATAAATTTATTGTATGTAACCTTTGCCTTTACGGGCTGGAATGCTGCCGCCTATTTAAGTGGCGAAATTAATAATCCCATAAAAAATTTGCCCAAGTCTTTATTAGTTGGAACGGTTTTAGTTACTGTTCTTTATTTATTATTACAATTTGCATTTTTAAAGATTGCTTTAAGGTCGCAATTGGTTAATAAGCAAGACGTAGCCCAAGCGGCATTTGTTAATATTTGTAGCCCCAATCAAATAAAATGGTTAAGTGCTTGTATAGGACTACAATTATTAGCTACGATCAGTTCGTTTATTTGGATTGGTTCGAGGGTTTTGCAATCGATGTCGAAACGCTATCCTTTATGGTCTTTTTTTAAAGTTAAGAATAAAAACGATGTGCCCGTGCGGGCTTTATGGTTTAATGGTTTGTTGATTATTATTATTATAGAATTAAGTACCTTAAAAAATCTCCTTATTTCAACCTCATTTATTTTACAATTTTGTAGTATCTTAGTTTTTATCAGTTATTTTTTTATTAAAAAACCCCAACATTATTTTAAAAGTCCATTTTCGCCCTATATTCAACTTGTTTATATTTTTGTTAATTTATTTTTTTTAGGGCTCATTATTTATAAATCTACAGCCGAAGTTGCCAATGGCAGTATTTTTTTTATTTTTGCTACGGCAACTTTTTTTATTTCAGAGTTTATCAAAAAAAGGTCTAAAGACATACCAGAAATTTAATATGGAGATTAAAATTGAAGCGAGTTGGCATGAAGTTTTAAAAGATGAGTTTAATAAACCTTATTTTTTAGAACTTGTGGCTAAAATAAAAGCAGAAAAAAGTTTGAATAAAATTATATACCCAAGTGGAAAAGATATTTTCAAATGTTTTGAACTGACGCCTTTTCATGCTGTAAAAGTAGTGATAATAGGTCAAGACCCATATCATAACCCTCATCAAGCCATGGGCTTATGTTTTTCGGTAGCCCAAGGTGTTGCGTTGCCACCATCCTTAAAAAATATTTTTAAAGAGTTGCATGATGATTTAAATGTACCTTTTCCAAAGAGTGGCGATTTAACACCATGGGCAAGGCAAGGCATTTTATTGCTTAATAGTATTTTAACAGTTCGGCATCATGAGCCTGCCAGCCATAGTGGTTATGGTTGGGAGATTTTTACCCAAACGGTTATTGAAAAAATTTCATCTTTACGTTCAAACGTAGTATTTGTTTTATGGGGGAATTATGCCATTCAAAAGAAAAAATTTATTGATATGAATAAACATGTTATTTTAACTGCCCCCCACCCTTCGCCATTGAGTGCCTATCAAGGTTTTATGGGCTGCAAACATTTTAGTAAAATAAACGATTATTTAATTAAAATAAATACCGAACCGATCCATTGGCAGTTATAGTAATTAGAAGGCATATAGTTTGGTTTGATGAGGAAATTAAAAATTAATTTATTTACAAAAATAAACAATTTTGT
>JASGCT010000025.1 GCA_030053915.1 Alphaproteobacteria bacterium | reverse complement strand
TAAAACCAAGTTTGAGTAAAATAACATATCATTTTGGAAAATTTTAGTACTTTTTTTGTATGTTGTATTTACAGTACCTATAAATATGAATGTAAATTATGCGCCATCAAAGTCCAAAAATAATTGATTTTAAAATGATCATGTTTTTTTTGATTTATAAGTATCGAAAAATCTTCCTTTAACAATTTATGTAAATCATTAAAATTTTTAAAATGGTTTCAATATTATAATCTCAAACTAAAAATATAAACCAACCCCCCAAAGGTATCTCCCTATAATTTTTGTAATTTCAATAAAATGTTGTAGTTTTGCATTATGTCCAATACCAATTATAGCAAAACCTCAATTATTAAACAGCTGAAACCCTTCGTATTTAAATACCCACAATTATTTTGGTTATGTATTTTTTTTACTGTTATCATTTCTATCATCATTCCCATCAGACCCTATTTAGTGCAATTAACCATCGATTTTTCAACCCACAAATTAAACATGCTCCCTTGGTATATCAGGTTTTTTTCTTTTGGGATACATTTGAACGATGTTATTGCTTGTGTTATTTTTTTATGTGTTTTACAGGCAATAACTATATTCATAGAGTTTTTTTTAAGGATTGCGTTTAGTTACTGTAGCAATAAATTAGGACAAAATGTCGTGTATGATTTACGGTTGGCGGTGTTTAATAAAATTTTGAATTTTAAAATTTCTAAATTCGATAAAACCCCCATTGGCACCTTTACTACCAGAACTATTAACGATATGGTAAGTATTCAAGAGATTTTTACAGAAGGTTTGTTGTCGATCACGGGTGATGTCTTAAACATTATAGCTGTTTTAGCCGCCATGTTATATTTAGATTGGAAACTTACTTTGGTAGGTTTATCTTCATTGCCTTTATTTTTATATGGCACCTATCTTTTTAAAAATGCCATTAATATTAGTTTTAAAAATGTTAGGGCGGCTGTGGTAAAATTAAATAGTTTTATTCAGGAACATCTCTCTGGAATGATGGTCATTCAAGCTTTTTCAAAAGAAAAACAAATAAATGCTACGTTTAATATAATTAACCATGAACACCAAACCGCCCAAATAAAAAGTGTTTTTGCTTATGCATTATTTATACCTTTTGCTGAAGTTGTTTTTTCGATTAGTTTGGGTTTGTTAATATGGTATGTTATTGGTTTTAATGGTGATATTGGCGAACTTTTGGCATTTATTTTATACCTAAATTTAATCTTTAGACCCATTCGTTTTATTGCCGATAAATATAATACCTTACAGATGGGAATCATTGCGGCAGAACGTGTGTTTTCTTTGTTACATGAAGACCAAGAGTCCAAAAATATACTTGAAAATCAACAAGATATTAAGCTAAAAGGGGCTATAGAATTTAAAAATATTTGGTTTGCTTACAACGATGAAAATTGGGTACTTAAAAACATAAATTTTACTATTAATGCCGGAGAAACTATTGCGATAATTGGTCAAACAGGAAGTGGAAAATCAAGTTTAATAAGTATCATTAATGGTATGTATCCGTATCAAAAAGGAGACCTGCTATTTGATAATATTAGCCTGAAATCTATTAAAATGGAATCACTTAGAAAACAAATTGGCGTTGTGTCTCAAGATTTATTTTTATTTTCTACGACTATTAAAGAAAATTTAATTTTTGAAAACTCTGATGTGTCTTTAGAAAAAATTGAAACCTTAGCGAAAGCCTTAGGCGTCCACGATTTTATTATGAATTTACCCAATAATTATGATTATCAGGTTAAAGAACGTGGTGCAGGACTTAGTATTGGTCAAAAACAAATTATTACTGTCATGAGAGCTTTAGTGAAAGATCCTAAAATTTTAATTTTAGACGAAGCGACTGCATCAATCGATAAAAAATCTGAAGAACACATTCAACATGTTCTTGAAAAAGTAGTTAAAAATAGAACCACCATTATTATTGCGCATCGATTATCTACCATTCGTGCCGCGCATCGTATTATGGTTTTAGATAAGGGCGTCATTGCCGAATTTGGCACGCATGCCCAATTGATGGCACTTAATAATTTATACAGTAAGTATTATACCAAACAACTCATAGACGAAAAACAATATTAAATTTCTCGTAAAATAACTTCGTTTTGTAATACATGTAATTCGTATTGGGCATTTATTTTAAGCGCTACATTTTCGGTTACGTGACTAACAGGAAACTTGTAGCAAACAGGAAAATTGGCATCTTTAAAATGATCGTTTAAAATGTTGTCTATCGATTCTCCAAAAGGCTTTTGGGTATCTTTTAAATTTGTAAAACCTCCTAAAATTAATCCTTTTAAATCTTCAAATATTCCAGCTCTTTTTAATTGAATTAACATCCGGTCTATATTATATAAATATTCCCCAACGTCTTCTAAAAATAAAATATATCCTTTGAGACTTTTTAAAGAATCCGAACCAATTAAATGAGCAATTATGGCTAAATTGCCGCCAATTAATGGAGCCGTAGCCGACCCCAAAATATTGTATGAATGCGTGGTATGTTTAAAAATTTGTTTTTCTCCTATTAAACTGTATTTTAATGTGTTATAATAATAACTATCTATGTTATTAAAGGCAGAAGCCATAGGTGCATGCAAACATTGCATATTGTATGTAAAAGCAATATGCCATAATAATACGGTAATATCGCTAAAACCAATCACCCATTTAGGATTTTGAATAAATTTTTCAAAATGTAATGCATCTATAATTCTACTTAAACCATAACCTCCCCGAACACAAAAAATGGCTTTTGTATGTGGGTCGTCTAAATAAAATTGCAAGTCTTGAAGGCGGTCATCATCGCTCCCAGAAAAATAATGAAAAGAACGCCCAACAGAAGGCGAAACATCCACGTGAAACCCCCAATCTTTAAAAATGGTTATGGCATTTTCAACAATCCCTATCTCTATGCATCCCGAAGGAGCAATAAAAGCTATTTTATCAAACTTTTTTAAATAAGGCGGCTTTAAAATTGTCATAAATTATGTGGTGTGTTTTGTTTTCGTTCGCTCGCTTGAGGAATATTTAATTCCTTACGATAATTCACAACCATTCTTTGTTTAATATCAAATCCTTTTTGATTTAAAATTTCAACCATTTGTTTGTCGTTTAACGGGTTCAATTTATCTTCGGTATCAATAATATTTTGAATGACTTTTAATAATTGTAATTTTGTAACAGTTCCTGTTTTATGAGATTGTGTAATTTGAATTGCCTTGTTGAAAAGAAATTTAAGTTTATAAATTCCAAACTCGGTTTGAACGTATTTACTATTTACAACCCTGCTAATTGTGCTTTCATCAAAACCAGTAAGTTTTTCTATATCCTTTAATAGCATAGGTTTTAAACTATCAGGGTCGCCATTTAAAAAAAACGGTTTTTGTTTTTGCATAATTGCTTTCATCGTGTTGGTTAAGGTTTTTTGTCGTAATTCAATAAGTTTTACTAAATACTGTCCACTTTCTAAATAATTTTTATAAAAATATTGAGCATCTTTTTTAGTTTTTAGTTTTGTATCATGAAGAGATTTTTCTATTTCGGGGCTCAGTTGAATTTTACATTCATTATTAGGATGTAATGATAAAAAAAGCTGATCGTTTTCTGATGTAACAAAAAAGTCAGGAATGATATTTTGTTTTTTTATTTCTTTGTTATGAAGGTATTCAATGGGTCGAGGTTTTAAATTTGAAATGAGGTTGAGACCAAGATTTAAATCTTCCATTTTTAAAGTTAGGGCATTACAAATAGCGTTATAGTTGTGTTTAGAGATTTCTGTAAAATAGTCATTTATTAATTGAATCGCTATGTTTTTATATGGGGTTGATTCAGGGAGTCGTTGCAGTTGAATACTTAAACATTCTTGAAGGCTTCGCGCGCCAATACCTGGTGGGTCTAACGATTGTATGATGTTTATGAGTAGTTCTAAGTCGGTGCTATTAAGATCTAAACCAAATTGAATAGAAATATCGTTCATTAGTGTTACCGTAGGTGTTTTTAAATAACCATCTTCTTCTAAGTTCTCGAAAATAAATTCTATTAATTGTGTTTTTGTTGTATCTAAATTTAAACTTTGTATTTGATGAGAAAAATCGTATTGATCTTCAGCGTTTTGAATGTTAAAAACTGGAGCTTCGCCTTCAAATTCTGGTAAAAAATTTGGGTCGTTTTTGTCCCAATCAAACTTGCCTTCATCATCAACTTCATAAAGCGATTCTTTAGATAAATCATCATTAAGTTCGTTTTCAGAATCGCTGGAAGAAGGCGGGGCGGTAAGCTGTTCGTTTGGTTTCAATTCTAAATAAGGATTTTCTATTAATAAGGTTTGTAGATGGGCTTCAAATTCTAAAGCGGGCATTTGCACATATTTCATAAGTTCTATTTGTGCAATATTGTGTTGTTGAGAGAGTTGTAAAGTTTGTTTTTGTTTAGTTGCCATTGTTTTAGGTTGATAATAAATAGTCTTTTAGGTCTTTATAAAATGGTTTGATTTTTGTTTTATGTTGCGGTACATGCAATAAATTTTGTATAGCCACAGGAGGGGTAAGTTTTGTAACAAGGGTTTCTTCTACAATGTTAGAAAATTTATATGGGTGGGCGGTTTCAACAAAAACACCCTGTTGCTGCGGCTTGTTGTTTAGATAGTTTTTTAAACCTAAAAAAGCAACAGCGCCGTGAGGATCAGCAATATAGTTATAATTTTTAAATAAATATCGCATCGCATCTTTGGTTTCGTCATCACTAAAGCTATAAGCAGACATTACAGAAGTTAAGGCGTTGAAATTGTTATTAAAAATTTGTTGAATTCTAACAAAATTGCTTGGTTTGGCGATATCCATGGCGTTGGAGATGGTGGCAATACTTGAGCGTTCAATAAAGTTTTGGGATTTGAAATAGTCTGGAATAATTTTATTGGCATTGCACGCAGCAATTACGTGTTTGATAGGTAATCCAGAAGCTTGGGCTATCAACAAGGCGGCAATATTACCAAAATTTCCACTTGGAACGGAGACCACATCGATAGCTTGGTTGAAAGATTGCCATAGGTGAAGATAGTAAAATTGTTGAGGTAGCCAGCGGGCAACATTAATACTATTAGCCGAAGTAAGATTTTTTAATTCTACTAATTGCGTATCCATAAATGCTTCTTTAACCATTGCCTGACAATCGTCAAAACTACCCTCAACTTCTAACGCTTTTATGTTGCTACCGTGTGTAGTAAGTTGTTGCTCTTGAAGAGCGCTAACCCTACCTTTGGGATACAATATAACTACTTCAACACCAGCAACATTTAAAAATCCTTGGGCTACAGCACCTCCTGTGTCGCCAGAGGTTGCTACTAAAACAGTAGTTGTTTTGTTAGTGTTTTGAATACAATAGCCCAAACATAAACTCATAAATTTGGCACCGATGTCTTTAAATGCTAAGGTGGGTCCATGAAAAAGCTCTAAAACCTTAATAGATTCATTGATTTTTACGATTGGTAAGGAAAAGCTGAGCGTTTTGTTTATAAAATCTTGTAGAATGGGTGCTGGAATATCGTCTTTTATATAAGGTTCTATGATTTTAAAAGCGAGCTCCGTTAAAGATAACGACTTAAAATCAAGCCAATTTTTGGGGGAATATTTAGGAATTTCTGTAGGAAAATATAAGCCTTTATCGGGTGCTTGGCCTGTCAATAAAGCCTCACGAAAACTAACGGGTTGCGACCCAAAATTTAAGCTAAAATACGTCATTTTTTTAATTGTCAGCAAAAATAAAAATAAAAATTAATAAAAAGTTTGAAAAATCAATTTTTTTTTGATTAACTTTGCAAAAATATAAATAACATGTCATTTTTAAACTTGTTTACCCAAGAAATTGCAATGGATTTGGGTACTGCGAATACTCTAATTATTGCTAATGATGAAATCGTTGTAAACGAACCATCGATCATTGCCTTAAACAGAAACAATTTGAAAGAAGTTTTGGGTGTAGGTAAAAAAGCCTTGTTGATGCACGAAAAGACTCATGAAAATATAAAGACGATTAGACCCTTAAAAGATGGCGTTATTGCTGATTTTAATGCGGCTGAATTGATGATTCGTGAACTTATTAAAATGATTCATCCTAAAAAGCCTTTGTTCCCACCAAGTTGGAAAATGGTTATTTGCATCCCATCGTCTATTACTGAAGTTGAAAAAAGGGCTGTTAGAGATAGTGCTGAACAAGCTGGTGCCAAAGAGGTTTATATGATTCATGAACCAATGGCCGCCGCCTTAGGAATTGGCATTGATGTTGAAGAGCCTATTGGAAATATGATTGTTGATATTGGTGGTGGTACAACCGGCATCACAGTGATTGCTTTAGCAGGTATTGTTTGCGACCAAAGTATTAGAATTGCCGGCGATGAATTTACAGCAGATATTATGGAAGCCCTTAGACGATACCATAGCCTGCTCATAGGAGAAAGAACCGCGGAACAAATAAAAATTCAAGTTGGAGCCGCTATAAAAGATTTGGACAATCCGCCAGATGATTTACCTGTTAATGGTAGAGATTTAGTAACAGGCATTCCAAAACAAATTATGATTTCGTACCAAGAAATTGCTGAAGCACTTGACAAAAGTATTTTAAAAATTGAAGAGGCTATTTTAAAGGCACTCGAAACGACACCGCCCGAATTGGCTTCCGATATTTATAAAAGAGGACTTTATTTAACGGGAGGAGGGTCGCTATTAAGAGGATTAGATAAAAGAATTAGCCAAAAAATAAAATTAAACGTACATGTTGCCGAAGAACCTCTAAAAAGCGTGGTTCGTGGCACAGGAATCGCTTTAAAAACTTACAAAAATTACCCCTTCATAATGCGTTAATTTATCATTTAAGCATTACTATGTGAAAAACTTATTAAAATTTTTAAAAAGAAACATACCTTCAATATTTTTGATTCTTATATTGGTTATGTCTATTTTTTTTATCATTCGTTACAACGACCCCGAATTTGAGTATTTTACGAGTGCGTACAACACAACCAGTGTTTATATATATGAAAAATTTTATGTACTAACGCATATTTTTACTTTAAAACACCGCAATCAAGACCTTTTATCCGAAAACGCCCAATTGAAAAATAATCTTAAAGATAATTTTATTAAGATTGACACGTCAACCTATTATAGTATAGCTAAATTTAAAAAAGACAGCTTAGAAATTATAAGAAAATTTAAAGTGTATGCCGCAGAAGTTGTTGAGAATACAACGCAATTTCAAAACAATTTTATTATTTTAGAAAAAGGAACAGATAACCATATAGATAAAGATATGGCTGTTGTTACAAAAGGCAATTGCCTTGTGGGGATAACCATAAAATCGAATTCAAAATACACCAAAGTAATGACCTTATTGAACGTGGACTGCAAAGTAAGTGCCATGCTAAAAAAATCTAAAGAATCTGGTAATATCGAATGGGATGGTGCATCAACAGATTTTGTTTTATTCAGAAATGTTTCTAAGAACGCCTTGGTAAAAGAAGGGGATACTGTTTTAACTAGTAATTATTCGGCTAATTTCCCCCCGAACGTTATTATAGGTACTATAGTAAGCGAAATTGATGAACATAGTCCATCTTTAAAATCGTTTAAAGTGAAATTAGCAACTGACTTTTCTAACCTCAATTACGTTTACATTATAGAAAATTTAAGAGCTCTGTTGCAAAAAGAACTTAATGAAAATTAATAATGATAATAATTATTAAACAAATTTTTCGTTTATTTGGTATCATTTTTTTACAAACCATTCTTATTAATACTTCTTTTTTAGAGTCTGTGTATTTTTTTCCTTATATTTATTTTGCATTTATCCTCTGGCTTCCTTTAAATACCGATTTGTATTTTACAACGATTATTGCTTTTGTTTTAGGGCTTTTTATGGATTGTGTTTTTGGTGTTTTTGGTGTACATGCCTTAGCCTGTGTGGTTGTAAATTTAATAAGAATTCAGTTTATTTCTTTAACCTTTAAAGATAAACGTGAATTAAACAACAGGGAGCCTTCGTTTACTAGTTTTAATGTGAATACCTATAGCTTTTTTATTGTATTTGCTTGTTGCATACATAGTTTAACGATTTTTTTGATTGAAGGATTAAAAAATAGTTTTAGCTTTCAGTTGACACTAAATTTTATATTTACTACTATTTTTAGCTGCACCGCATTGTTTATTTTAGATTTACTTTTTAGACGACATGCCTCTAAATATGGTAGATAACGCGATTTCATTGATTGTAAAAACATACTGGGGCTATACTGATTTTAGATCTATTCAAAAAGATATTATTAAGCAAATTATTCAAAAAAATGATGTCTTAGCTTTATTGCCAACAGGCGGTGGAAAATCGTTGTGTTTTCAAATACCTGGACTTTATTTTAATAAAACAACCCTTGTTATTAGTCCTTTAGTTGCCTTGATGCAAGATCAAGTAAATGATCTGATAAAAAAAAATATTGCGGCTGTTTATCTGCAAGGTCATATAGACAACGTAGAATATCTAGAATTTGAAACGACATTATTGCAAGGTAACTACCAGTTTGTTTATATTGCACCTGAACGTTTAATCTCTAAAAAATTCCAAGAACTTATACAAAAATCTCAGTTTGGTTTGATTGCAATAGACGAAGCCCATTGTATTTCGCAGTTTGGACATGATTTTCGTCCTGCTTACCTTCAACTCAATATTTTAAAAAAACTATGTCCTGAAGTTCCCATTTTAGCATTAACAGCATCAGCAACTACCCAAGTGCAAGACGATATATTTAATTTTTTATTTTTAAAAAAAGTTACTATTTTTCAGGGCGATTTTTCAAGAAAAAATTTAAGTTATAGTTGCTTTAATGAAGCCGTTAAAATGAATAAAATTATTCAAATTTTAAGTTCGGTTAAAGGAAGTGCCCTTGTGTATTGTGCAACGCAAACCAAAACTGAAATATGCTATAATATGCTTCTAAAGGCACATTTTAAAGCCGATTTTTATCATGCTGGACTCAGTTTAGAATCAAGAACTACCAAATTAAAAAATTGGTTAGAAGACGACTCATCAATTATGGTGTGTTCTAATGCTTTTGGAATGGGTATCAATAAGCCCAATGTGCGTTGCGTAATACACCATGATATTCCAAATTCGCCCGAAAATTATTACCAAGAAGCCGGGAGAGCTGGTAGAGACAATAAAAATGCTTTTGCAGTGCTGTTATATACGCAAGATGATATAAAGGCGTTTAAAACAAAACTACATACTTTAAATGAACCTAAACATAAATGGCAAGAAATCGCTCAAAAATTATTTGTCTTTTCAAAAACAAATGCGTCCAATGTAAATCTTGGAGAGTTTATAAATATTAATAAAATAACCTTTGATATGTTACAAAATGTCTTGTTATATTTGGAACATGGAAACTATATTAAACCCTTAGATAAAAGTACAAAGCCTGATAAAATTAAAATTATTATTACCGTAGATGCCTATAATCATTTAGTAATACCAAGTTATGAATATTATCCAGTTTTATCTTGTTTAGTGAAATTAGTATCGCACCTATTTACTTCACATGTGAGCGTACCCATGTTACAAATGTGCGCCATAACGTCATTATCAACTGAGGCTATTCAAAATCAATTAGAAGCGTTACACCATCTTAAAATAATTGACTATAAAAAGAACCACCATTCTGTAAATATAGAGTGGCTTTGTAACGACATTCCAAAGTCTGGCTTTGTTTTCGATGACAATTTAATTATTGCCAGACAACAAGTTATGAAGCAACAAATTCAAGGAATGCTCGCCTATTTAAATTTGGCATCGCAGGCATGTAGAGCCAAATATTTAGCGCAGTATTTTAGCCAATCTATTGCCAACGATTGCCAAATATGTGATTTATGTTTAGAACGCAAGAATCAGGCAGCAAAACAACAACTTTATGCCGAATGTTGGCAAATACTGCAAAGATACGCAGGGCAACCTTTTAAAATTTCAGATTTATTAAACGATTTTTCTAGTTCTAAAAAATCAATATTAAACGATTTTTTAAAAGAGATGATTGATAAAAATAAAATTATTATAGATGAACAGGGTTTTTTAAAAGAAATTAAGAATTAGTTACCCGTTTAAATAATTAAAAATTTAACAAAAAAAAATAAAAAATTACAAGAATACCAAGCACTATTAGAGAAAGGTATTCTACTACAATTTCAAAACATTAAAAATCTTGTACTAAAAATTGTAATTATTAAAACTATTTTGAAAAAACACCACAATATGTTTAAAAAAGTAGAAACATATCTATTTCAAATGGGGCTTTTATAAAAATATTTTGTTCGATCTTTAGAAACTGTTTTAAAAACTCGCGTCATAAAAGTTGATTGGTAAAAATTTTTTTTAGGTAAAATAGCATAACCTATAATCCCAATCAAAAATGATAACCTAGTAATCAATTTAAAATAAAATCTTTTTAGCAAAACAAGCATTTCGGGATTGTGATTTTTGGTTACACCCAATTTTGATAATGTTTTAGACACATTTTCCTCAAGCCTATACACGAGTTCGGTTTGATGTGATTGATTTTTTAACAAGGTGGCTATTATTTCTTTAATATGAAACAGTGTATTGATAATAAAGGTGGCTAATTTATGCTTTTGATGTGGCGTGAGATGTGGTGTTTTTAATTGTAAAGATGATAGAATAGCATTAAAACGCCTTTTTTTAAAATCTGATTCTAGATCATTTACAGCATCAATAATATATACCAAATTTCCAAATAAATTACCTAATGTTTTTCCTAAATTACTAAGTTCTGGTTTATCAATAAGCTTAAAACAATGGGCGGCTACGAAACCCGTTATCGAGCCAATGTTTGCTGCATAATCTTCGAGGTTGAATAGTAATTTTTGTTCTATTAAATATTGATTTTCAAGAGCTTGTTTTAAAAAATCAAGATTAAAATTTAAAGAAACTAAATTGTGTTCAGCTTCAACAAATTGGGGTTTAAGTCGCTTTAAAAGCACTTTACTTCCAAGGGCACGCATCCCTTTTTCATCATGAATATTGTCTAATAATTTATAATAACCTAAAACTAAATTCATCGCGGCGATAAACTGAAAAATTTTTGGAATTTGTTTAGATGGTGGTAAAACAAAACAATTTTGAGACAGAAAACTTTCGTTTTGTTTCAGTGTGTTATTCGCATCAATTTTTTGTATTAAATCAACAAGAAAAACAATATCTCGGTTTAGTAACCAACGGCATTCTTGATTATACAAAGTGCCAATAGATTTACAGACGCCACAGTAGTGAAGTCGGTACTCAGCATAGTTTTGATAAACATGTGGTGTCCATTGAAAATGCATTAATCCAAACATGCCACAGTCCTATTAAATAAAAGGGAATAATGTCGTTGTGTTTTAATTACCTATAAAGTTGACATGGCCATAAAAGCATAGAGAACTAAAATGCAAATGACCGCACCGAATTTAAAATTGTTTTTGTTTTTCATCATTTAAAAATTTTGAGGTTAAAAAAAATATACTGCCGAGAGAAAAGGTAATAGAATAGATAAGGTCGAGACTATCAAAAGTGCCTCGAATCCATTTTAAATATTGGCACATTTCAAAAATAATGGGAAAGATCAGCGCGCACACAATCCAAGGCACATTTTGTTTTGTTAAAGGATTTCCAACAACCAGTATAATTAATGACATGAGTGAATAAGACCAGAGACCATCGGGAAGATTATGCTTAAATTGATTAAAAAATATATTGTTTGGAACATGTATTTTAAAAGGACTCTGATGAAAAAAGAAGGCTTTGAGTGATAGCTTTGGACTTTTAAATAAAATATAGATACAAAACCCAAGTATTAATGGCAAAAATGTGTGCACAAATACATGGCTTTTAAATTTCATAAACTTAGTTTTAGCAAAGTTACAAAAAAAAAGGATTTATTACAAAAAAATTAGGCATTCATTTAATAATTATTTTGTAATTCTGCAAATAAAATTTAATAAAATGGATTTTATATGGTTTTATTTTAGTTTACTTGTCAAATAAAATGTACCCCATAAAGCCAATATAATAAAGCATAAAATTATCATTTTAAATAAAATGTAGCTTTTTTTAAGCTAATTCAAAATTAAAATGTAGTTTTGCAAGGAATCTTAAGTTAATCTTTTTTTGAAGAAGCGGGTGCTTTTTTAATATAGTTATGATAAAAAAACTATTTTTTTTTTAATCGGACAATTTTTTATAGTTAATACATATTCTCAACATCCTTTTAAAAAATATATCCTACAAGTTCAAAACACAGATCATAAACCGTTATCGAATATTGCCATTCATTATTATAAAAATCATGTTCAATATACCGATTCTTTTGGTCAGGTTGTTATAGATTCGTATGCTGGAAACGAGATGGCTATTTTGGGCGAAGGATTTAAATTTCAAAAATATACCTTAGGTAACGATACTAATATCGTGGTTGTTTTATTAGAAAATATACAAGATTTAGAGGTTGTGGTTTTAGGAAGTCGTTCTGCAGGACGTTCGAGGGCTTTAACAGTTGTTCCGGTGGATGTTTTTAATATAAAAAAACTTTGGCAAGAGCTACCTCAAGTTACTTTAACCGATATTTTAAATAATTTGGCACCTTCTTTTACCGCCCCCAACCAAATTCTTGGTGGGACAGATCATGTAGAACCGGCAAGTATTAGAGGCTTAGGAACCGACCAAACCCTTGTTTTAATTAATGGCAAAAGGCGCCATACAATTGCTTTAGTAAATGTATATGGTAATATAGGCAGGGGGTCGGTAGGAACAGATTTAAATGCAATTCCGGCGAATGCCGTTGATAAAATAGAGCTTTTAAGAGATGGTGCGTCGGCTCAATACGGGTCGGATGCTATCGCTGGTGTATTGAACATCCAGTTAATAAAAAACGTCAAACAAGTTACGGCCACAATGTATTATGGATTCAATAACACCGTTTTTAAAAGTTATACTCAAGCCAATAGAGGCAATTTTCAAGACCATCAAAACCCTGTATATGTCAATAACCATAGCATAGATGGACAAAGGTTTTTAATTTCACTAAACTATGGTTGGCAATTAGGTAAATTCAAGACTGATTTTGTTAATTTTTCTATGCTTTACGAATCCAGGGAACCAACGATTCGGTCTGGGGAATTAACAGGCAATTTAGACAATCGAACGCCGGGAGACTTGGCAAGTACCGCCCTATTAAATGCATTACAATTAACTAGAAATGATTTTAAAGTAAAAACAGGGCAGTCTGGAACATAAGAAGCTCCAACTTGTTAAAGGAAAAGGAGCATATCTATCTGAGTCCATTAAATAAGTCTTATATTTTTGATGCTATTCCAGGTTCAAAAGGTTATGTTTCAACTCTTTTTAAATTGTCAAAACTTTCCATATTTGCCAAAGTGGGATATATTGGTAGTGTAACCCATACCGAAACAGCTTCCGTTGGTTCATCAGTAGCAAGTTTGTTTGGGGCGTCAGGTTGGTATTATAAACAACCGTTAGGTGCTAAGTTTATAACAGACTTAACAATTGGATATTTATTTGGGAATACCTTTCATTTAGAAATAGGGGGCAGTAATTTGTTTGATATATATCCAGATGTGCTTGTGGCTTCACAAGGGCGATTTTTACAATTAGATGTTAATCCATCAAGCAATACTTATAATAGTTTTATAAGAAGTTTAAGTGCTCAAGAGGCCGGGGTTACCAATAATGATGCAACCTCAAACTTTAATCAACTTAATTATTCGCGTCGTGTGTCGCAATTAGGCATTAACGGACGGTTTTTGTTTGTGCGTTTAGAAGTTCGGTTTTGATGGTTGTTTAAAGCCGTTGAATTAATAGAGTTTAAGAACCTAACGCCACAAGAACGTACCCAAAGTAAAAATAAAGGATCTGAAAAACGTCCCTTGCCATCTCAACTGAAAATGCTCTTTTTAAGCTTTTTAACATTTTTTTTAATTAAATTAATTTAAAAGGAAGTATTTTGCAAAAAACATAAAATTATGCGTACATTTCAATTCAGCTGTTGCCGTTCTGTTTTGTTTGTTCCGGCTAATCGTCCAGATCGTTTTCAAAAAGCCCTTGATTCTGGAGCGGATGCCATTGTAATTGACTTAGAAGATGCTGTATCGTTAAACGATAAAGACACAGCTCGTAAAATAGTCGTAGATTATTTTAATCAAAACAATTTTCAAAATAGTAAAGTTGGCGTATTTTTAAGAATGAACTCTATAAAAACCCTTGCAGGACTTAAAGATGCGCAAACTATTATTGAAAACAAAATTACCCCAGATGCTTTATTAATTCCTAAAACCGAAACAGCTGGAGAAATTGATGTTTTAAACAATTTGTTTTTTTATAATCCTTTGCCTTTAATTTTGCTTATAGAAACAGCAAAAGGACTTCATGAAATTTATAATATTACCAAAGCCAGTAATAATATTAAAGCCTTAGTATTTGGCGGCGCAGATTTTTCGGCAGATATTGGCGCAATATTAAGTTGGGAAGAGATGTTGTTTACCAGATCTTTAATTGTGTCAGCCGCCGCTAATGCAGGTATTCCGGCCTATGATGTGCCATATTTAGGACTCAAAGACGCTGACAATGGACCCTTAGACAACGAAATTCAACATGTAAAAAATTTAGGATTTTCAGCAAAATTTGCTATTCACCCTAAACAAGTTCCAAGTATTAATAAAATTTTTACACCCTCTCCAGAAGAAGTTGCGGAAGCTCAAAATCTCTTAGACCAAATGGAAAAATCACATGGTAATGTTTTTGAATTTAATGGAAAAATGGTTGACTATCCTGTTATAAAAAAAGCTCAAAAAACCATGGCTATTTACAATGCCACTTTACAAAAACCATAATAATATTAAAAGCGATACACACAACTAAATTTATAAAAAAAATTAATAAGCTATGAAAAACTATAAATTTTCTGCAAGTAATATCCAAAGTCTTTATGAACAAAAAAAAACAACACCCGATGAAGCCATTTTAAACATAGAAAAATCAGCCAAAACAATTACCTGTGGCGCTTATTCAGCAACCCCAAATACCCTAATCAAATCTTTTATCTCAGCTGTTAAAGCGGATAATTTTTTAGAGGTGCCTACACTTTTTTTGTTTAGATCTTCCGAAAATGTTGCCGTTTTATTTAAAGACAAAGAATTACTAAATAAAATTCATTTGGAGCTCCCTTTTGTTGGCGGTGCTTTTGGTGCCATTTTAAATTTTTCAAACGAACACCATCTTCATACAGTTGAATATATTCCGTCTCATTTTAGTAAAATGAGTTCCGGTTTTTTATTTAATCACATCAGTCCACCAGATGTTCACATGTTTCAAGTGTCGCCTATGGACCAATCGGGATATTTTAGTTTTGGAGTGGATGGTAGTTACTCAATTCCAATGTCTAAAATAGCCAAAAAGAAAATAGTTGAGGTGAATAAATATATGCCGAAAACTTTTGGGGAAGGGTTGATACATATTAGTGAAATTGATATGATTGTTGAAAACGATGAACCCTTAGGAATTTCCGCCAGCCCTTCGATTGCACCCGAAAGTAAAGCCATCAGCGAATTTATTTTACCCTTTATTAAAGATGGCTATTGTTTACAATTAGGTATCGGAGGCATTCCAGATATCATTGGCGACAATTTGTTTAACTTAAATGATTTAGGTGTTCATACTGAACTTTTAGGTGGCTCCATGATTGAATTGATTGCCAACGGCAATGTTACAAATAAATATAAAAAAACAAATAGATACCATACGGTTTTTAACGTTTGCATGCTGCCAACTCAAGAACATTACGATTTTATTAATAATAACCCTTCAATTTTATGCTATCCTGCCGATTATGTTAACGATCCCGATATTATTAGACAAAACGACAACGTAATATCTGTAAATTCTTTTGTTGAAATAGATTTATTTGGTCAAGTAGCATCAGAATCGGTTAACTGGAAGCAAATCACTGGCACAGGTGGTCAAGTAGATTTTATTAGAGGGGCTACTTTATCTAATGGCGGAAAAAGCTTTTTAGCTGCAAATTCTACTGCTAAAAATGGCACCATCTCAAAGATTGTGCCAAAATTAAACAATATTGTAACTACCGCCCGAACAGATGTTGAATTTGTAGCAACCGAATACGGCTGCGTGAATATCCAGGGAAAAACCAATAGACAACGTGCCTTAGCTTTAATTCAATTAGCCCACCCAAGTTTTCGCGAACAACTTAGTTTTGAAGCCCAAAAAATAAATCTAATTTAACTAAAAAAATAAATATATGTTTTCAGCATATGCAAAAATTGCTTCTCAAAAATATAGGGAAGTTTATGGCTTAGATTTTGAACAATTTCAAGTAGGTCAAATATTCAAACATCGGCCTGGAGTTACTGTTTCTCAAGAAGACAATAAAAACGAAGCCCTTAGCACCACTAATTTTGCCCAACTCCACTATGACGGTAATTATGGCGCCTCAACCGAATGGAAACAATGCTTGGTTGTAAGTACAGTAACTATTAAAAGAGTTATTGGCATGACATGGAAAACATTTTTTAAAAAACTAAGAATAGAACGCTTTAATAGTATTGCAATGTTACACCCAGTATTTTCTGGCGACACAATATATTCAGAAAGTGAAATTCTTGAGATTATCATTTCAGATAGCCCAGACACAGGTAAAATTTTAGTGGAAACACGAGGATTTAATCAATCTAATATTTTAATTACTAAAATTCAATATGTTATTGCTGTGTATCGCCAAGGGAAGCATCCTTATTATCAATCCTTAGCCATAGAAAATCTTGAAGATAGATTTTCAGCTTATAAAAATGCCAATAATACTTTGATGGAACAATCGGGTTTGTTTTTTGAAGATTTTAATCAGGGCGAAATATACGAACATTTCCCTTCAAGAAAATTCTATGCAGATGAATCTATTAATAACGACTTGTTAGCATTAGAATGGAATCCAAAATATGTAAATAGTAACTACTATAAACAATATTTTGGGTTGCCTCTTAATCCTATAAACGAAATGTCGGCTTTAACCATCGTTACTACTGCCACAACACGAACATTTGGAAAGGTTGTAGCTAATTTAGAATGGAAAAACATAGAACTTAAACGAGAGGTTTTTCCAGATGAAGAATTTTTTACAGAATCCGAAATTATAGCTAAGAAAGAGTCGAAATCTCGACCCACTCAAGGTATCTTAACAGTTACAACTCGGGCTTTTGATAGTTCAAAATCTATTGTGGTAAGTTTTGAGAGGGTTCTATTAGTATATCGAAACAACGCCCCAACGTATCTAAATAGTAATTACTAAACAAAGATCTTGGTTCCTGATTTACTTTACGAAACAACTGACCTCAGTTTATTTTTGTTTCTGTGGACTAGAACTTGTGTCGTTATATAAATATTGAATTTTTACTTTTTTAATAACGTACTATTTTTACTTGACTCATCATAGTTTCAAATTACTTTTAGATACGGTAACAAAACTTTTGGCTTTAAAGATAATATTTTCAGCTTCGCACATAGGTTCTATGAGTTTTTTGTATAATTTCAAATTTAATTTAATAACAAAAAGATCGTTACAAATCGAAAATTTAAATAAACAATACCTTTTCTAACAGGGTGCATTTAACAATTTGCTTCTCGAAACAACATTTTTATGTCTATGATTTCTAATTAAAACTCAACTTTGTTTTTAAAAGTGCAATAAATTATTATTAAAAATAGTACATTTGCACTTTCTAATAACCATGAAATATTATTTTTGTTATCATTTTAGTGGCTTTAAAAAGCCCAAAATTGTTTATGGCATGGTTTTTTAATTAAATTTTTTATGTATATGAGACTTTTTATTGTATTTTTGTATTTTTTGTTTTTAGGTTTTTTCAAATTGACCGCGCAGTCAAAAGACTCCATTTTGTTTTTGAATAACAACAGTTTTCAGACTACAACAGATGCCTCTGGAAGTAATGGCGATTATATTCAATTGCCAAGTTTAGATTCGTTAGCCAAGTCAAATTTTACGATTGAAGTTTGGTTTCGAGTTTCTGATAAAAGCAGAAGTTTTCAACGCATTTTTGAAGCAGGTACACAACCAGGAAACAATGTGTTATCCATAGGATTTCATGCCACAAGTGGTCAATTGTTTATCAATGGTGATCGCATGATTGGCACACCCAATACGATTAATAATAATCAATGGTATCATGTTGCGATGGTTAAAAACAATGGTTTTATTTCTACATATATAAATGGTGAAAGTATCGATACGTATAGTTTTCGTGATACAAATTTAGTGTTAAGTACCTGTAAAATAGGAGCGGCAAATTATAATAATGCTTCTACAATTGGGCAATTTCAAGAGTTTAGAATATGGTCAGTGGCTAAAACTTCCCAAGAGATACGGCAAAACTATCGATTTAGAACGCTACCAAACAGCCCGAACTTATTATATTATTTGCCACTTACAAAAGATAGTCTGGTTCAGTTAATCTTAATTCCAAATAATACGATTCTACACAATGCGTCAACCACTGTGGGGTCGCTTAATAGAAGTGCAACTATCATAAGCCATAACGGCTTAGGTGCTCGATATTTTTACGATGCAACACGGCAGTTATTATTGGGAACACTCTCAGCACCGCTGGTAACCAACGACACATTAGAGTATAGTATAGATGCGGGTTTTACATGGACAAAAGTAGATACTATTATAAATAATCAGTGGGTGGCAACTTTGCCAACAAGTTTTAGATCTGGAACGATTCAAATGAGAATTAATAATGAACCCAGTAGATTGTTTACCAATTTTACCTTTTCTATAGACACCATATTTAATTCAATTACAACACATGTAGTCAACGGTAGTATAAGCCCTACTCAAAATGTATTTACCGATCTAAGTTCTTATAGGGTAACGTATTCAGGAAACAGTAGCTATTATATTGATAGCATCTACGTTAATGGTGTTTACGACCCACATGCCAGCTTAGATTCTAATACAGGTTATACTTTTTATAATATTTTAGTCAATCAAGCCATCCATGTTGTTTATACGAATCAGTTTAAATTAAAACAAATTAAAAAAGGGGTTTTGCGAGCTGGAGATACTTTAATAGTTAGAAGTGATAGGCTTGAAAGTATAATTTTAAAGAAATTTAATGATAGTTTTGTAATAAACAATTTTAAACGGGAAGCCGTTTTTATATCAGACACCAATTATTATTTTATTTTGCCGAATTATTTATCTGTAGGTACTTATTCTGTAACGGGTGTAAGCGGTGTGGCTCGTTCTGTAAATACTTTTGCTATAACCATCTATAATTTTGGCACGGATAGTGTTACGATCTATAAGTGGGGCGAAAATGGTGGTGGTCAGTTAAATGTTCCCGATGTAAGAACGCTGGTTCAATTAGCGGCGGGTAGATTTTTTGCAGTAGCTTTGCAGAAAGATGGCAGCGTGTTAGCTTGGGGTAATAATAGCTATGGTGAATTAGTAAATACGCCGACAGGGGAAAACGATTTTGTCCAAATATCTGCAGGGTCGCGACATTCTTTAGCCTTGCGTTCGAATGGCACAGTAGTCGCTTGGGGTAATAATTTTAACCAACAAATTAATGTGCCGCAGGGTTTAAACAATGTGGTTCAAGTGGAGGCTGGTCCATTTCACTCCATAGCTTTAAAGTCGGATGGGACTATTGTTGCCTGGGGACCTTCTGGCAATATAAACGTCGCGTTTCCAGCAAACATCAATCATGATCTTGTTCAATTAAGTTCAGGTTATGGTCATTCCTTAGGTATTAAAAATGATAGTACTGTGGTGATTTGGGGATTTAATTCTGTTTTACAATATCCAATACCACAGGGGTTAAGTGGTGTGGTACAAGTAAAAGCGGGTTCGGCTGATATTCAAGCCATAGGCGGCTATTCTATAGCCTTAAAAAAAGATGGTACCGTTGTGGGTTGGGGTATTAATGATCTTGGTGAAATAGACCAACCGCCAAATTTAAGACATGTTACTCAAATTGCCAATGGCGCAATACATACACTTTGTTTATTACAAAACGGCACTATCGTTGGTTTTGGCTATAATAATTTTGGGTCTTTAAATATTCCGCCGAATATTAAAAATGCGGTTCAGGTTAGTAGTGGTTGTGATGCTTATTTTAGTTTTGTGATATCTAAAGTAAGTGTACAAACAATACCAACGCCTCATGGTTCTATAACCGACACGACTTTTGTTAAATATAATGATACTTTTAGAGTTACTTATGCACCCAATATAGGCTATGTTATTGATTCTATATTTATAGATGGCGTATATGATTCGATTGTAACCGCAGATTCTTTAACGGGATACACCTTTAAGGGTATTAAGGGGAATCCTACATTTAAAGTTACCTATAGAAATCAAACGTTTAGAATTGTTACAAGCACCAATACTGGTGGCGTTATTAATGTAGTAGGTGGCAATATTGTAAAATATGATAGCACAGCGGTTATCAATGTGGTAGCTCAATCGGGCTATATTGTTGATAGTATATGGAAAAACGGCAACTTGTATTATGCTTTTGAACAAGGTAGAAATATAGGAAGCAACATCAATAGTTTTTCGTTATTGCAGGTAAAAGGGGATAGTTCGATAAAAGCATGGTTTAGAAGCATCACGCCATCATCAGCACCCGTAATTGATTCGGTTATTGCTGACAATGCTTCGGGAAAACTATATTTTACAAGCCCCAATAATTTTGGTGGGGCACCCATTTTGTATTACAAAATATATACATATTCTAATAGCGATACTTTAGTATCAACTGCTACAACAGAGTTTTTTACGGCAGTAAATTTGATGAATAAAAGAGATTATACTTTTAAAGTATCAGCAGTGAATATTATTGGTGAGTCGCCTTTATCGGCTATGAGTCTCACAATTAGGCCTTTTAATCCATTTCAAAAAGATTCTATTTTGTTTTTGAGTAATAATAGTTTTCAAACTACTACAGTTGGTTCTGGACAGGGAGGTGATTATATACAATTACCCGCATTAGACATGTCTGGTAATTTTACCATAGAAACATGGTTTAAAAGTAATGTAACAGTTGGTGGTTGGGAAAGAATTTTTGATTTTGGAAAAAGTATTAACGGTAATGGAACTTCCGAAGGGGTTTTGCTAGGATTTCCTACTGCTACCCAATTGGGATTTCATGTGAATGGCAGCGACAGTGTTATTTCATTTCCATCAGGTTTTAATCCCTTAAATTGGAACCATTATGCTTTGGTTTGGAATGGCTCGTCTGTAAATTTGTATATCAATGGGGTTTTAACGAGTTCTACATCTGCTGGTCAGCAGGATATTTTACCAGGAACCTGTGTCAGCAATTATATTGGAAGATCTAATTGGAACGATTTATCAACTAAAGGATTTTTTAATACATTTAGAATCTGGAAAACTGCCAAAACCACCCAAGAGATTCAGCAAAATTACAAGATTTCAGTTTTAAATAATACTTTTAACTTATATTATTATTTACCTTTAAATAAAAAGAATCTTGTACAAACTGTTACTATTCCCAATGGCACCAAATTAAATAATGCGTCAATGGCATTTGCTGCTTTGAATGATTCGGCAATGATAATAAGTCAAACTAATATCGGCGCCCGTTATTTTTATGACACCAATCGTCAGTTTTTATATGGTTCATTGAGCGACACGATACCTATTGGGCAACATGTACAATATAGTTTAAATGGCGGTCAAAGTTGGCACAATGTAGATACAGTGATAGGTTATTATTGGTTAGCAACCCTTCCGCCAAGTTTTAAATTTGGAAGGATTCAAGTAAGATTAAACAACAATCCAAATAGATTTTTTAATGATTATGTGTTTAATTTTGATTCTGTTTTTAGTTCGGTGAACACTTCGGTTGTGAATGGGTATATTGAATCGACTCCTAAAATATTTTCAGGTAGTAATTATCGTGTAACGTATGCGCCATTTCCGCCTTATTCTTTAGATTCCGTTTATATCAACGGGGTTTATAATGCCAATGCCTCTAGGGATTCTGTAACAGGTTATACTTTTTATAATGTGCTGGTTAATCCAAGTTTAAAAGTTGTCTTTAAAGTGAAGCCATTTTCGGTTAGTCCGGTAACGCCGCAGGTGCAAGCTGGTAAACAGTTAATGGTTCGCGGACAAACCATTGATAAAATTGTTTTAAGAAGAGATAATGACAGTTCAGAAATTGGCTATATACATAAGGAAGCTATTATGAATACCTTAGACACGATTTTTTATTTTACGATACCGGCAAGTTCTGCTATTGGACTTTATTATGTGCAAGCGATTAAAGACCAAACAAGGGCTAACAATCGATTTTTAATTAATGTTTATAATTTTGGTGCGGATAGCGTTGGTTATGTAGCATGGGGTGCAACTTTTAATGGCCTTAATAATATTCCAACCAATGTAAATTTAGTTCAAATTTCAGGTGGTATATATTATAATATTGGTTTAAAGACAGATGGCACTTTAGTAGGTTGGGGCGGTAATAGTAACCGAGAATTAAATATCACATACGGCTTAGATCAAGTAGTTCAAATATCATCGAACTCAACGCATACGCTGGCATTACGAAGCAACGGCGAGGTGTGGGCATTTGGTGGTACTAATTTATATGGACAAACGACTGTTCCAGCCACTTTAAACAACGTCATTGAAGTAGCGGCGGGTACTAATTTTTCTTTGGCTTTAAAAAATGATGGAACCGTTGTAGGTTGGGGAGCAAGTGGCATAAGCGGTTCTGGCAATACACCAGTTCCTGCAAGTATCAATAATATAAAACACATTGCAACGGCTTCTGGTTATAGTTTAGCTTTAAAAAATGATGGTACACTTACTGGTTGGGGTAATATTTATGGACCTTATAATATTCCAAGTGGACTCAACAATATTGAACAAATTTCAGTTGGAGGAAATGATAACATTCCAGAACTACAACATTCAATAGCCTTAAAGAATGATGGCAGCGTAAGTGTTTGGGGTAGTAATGATAAAGGCCAACTTAATGTACCAGCTAATTTAAACAATGTGAGATACATTGTTGCTGGCATAAACCATTCTTTAGCATTAAAAAAAGATGGTACTATTGTAGCATGGGGATCTAATGGCTATGGTCAGCTTAATATACCTTTTAATATACAATATGGCGTGGCAATTTTTACTGGATCATCGTCTTATGGTAGTTATGCTTTTACAAAAATTGCCGTGCAAACGAGGGCTGGTGCCAATGGTGTAATAACACCTACTACTTTTGTGAAACGGGGTGATAATTTTCGTGTTACATACCAACCCAATCTTGGCTATCAGGTAGATTCTATTTTTATTAATAATAGTTATGATGCTCGAATTTCAACAGATTCATTAACAAGTTTTACGTTTTATAATTTAACTGGTGCCAGTCCAACCATTCGGGTAACCTATAGAATTAAAACCTTTACAATATCCACTCGAGCGAATACGGCTGGAGGAACGATTTCTGTTATGGGTTCAAATAAAGTGAATTATGGAAGCAACGCTACCATTAATATTAGGGCACAATCGGGCTATATAATAGATAGTATTTGGAAAGACACTTCTTTATACTATCGTTTTAGCGGCGGCAGAAGCATTGGAGATACAGCCAATAATTTTAGTATTTTAAACGTAAGAGGGGATTCTTCTGTAACGGTTTCGTTCAAAAGAACTGCCATAGCTACAGCACCAACTATCGATTCTGTTTTTGCAGGAAACGCTATTGCTAATTTATATTTAACAAGTCCTACTAATTTTGGAGGTGTGCCTATTTTGTACTATAAAATTTATAGGTATTTAAATAATGATACTATTATTTCAACATCAACAACCTTAGCTACTTCAATTCAAAATTTAGTGAATCGAAATAAGTATTCATTTCAGGTTTCGGCAGTGAATGTTAATGGTGAATCGGGCTTGTCGGCAGTGAGTGACACCATAATACCTTTTAATCCTTTTCAAAAAGATAGCATATTATATTATAGTAATAATAATTTTCAAACTACAAGTTCGGGAAGCGGTGGTGCGGGTGATTATGTTCAACTACCAAGTTTAGATATGTCTGGGAATTTTACAATAGAAACATGGTTTAAAGCCAATGTTTCGGTAAGTAGTTGGGAACGAATTTTTGACTTTGGTAAAAGTATTAATGGTAATGGCACTTCAGAGGGCGTTTTACTTGGGTTTCCAAATTCGAATCAATTTGGTTTTCACGTGAACGGTAGCGACTTGTTAGTTTCATTTCCTTTAGGTTACAATCCGTTAAGTTGGAATCATTATGCCTTGGTTTGGAATGGTATATCAGTGAGTTTATACATCAATGGCGTTTTAATAAGTTCAGTTTCAAATGGTCAACAAAATATTTTGCCAAGTACTTGTGTTAGTAATTTTATTGGGCGTTCTAATTGGAATGATGTAACTACCAAGGGTTTATTTAATACGTTTAGAATTTGGAAAGTTGCCCGCACTGCACAGGAGATTCAGCAAAATTATGACATGAATGTTTTAACAAACACAGTGGGTTTATATTATTACTTACCACTTTATCAAAACAATCAAGCAAAAACTATGAATATTAATAATAATACTATTTTAAATAACGCCTCAACGGCGGATGGCGCTTTAGTTTCAAATTCAACAATCATTAGTCAAAATAACACGGGGGCACAATATGTTTACGATAGCACCAAACAAGAATTATTTGGGAGTTTATTAACGCCATTAGATTCCTTCGAAACGATTTTATATAGCATTGATAATGGTTATAGTTGGGAAATAGTAGATCGAGTAACGGAACTTTATTGGTATGCAACATTACCAGCAAGTTTTAAAACCGGTACTATTAAAGTAAAAAGTTCAACGAACTCTAATAGGATTTTTAAAGATTATATTGTAATGATTCCACCACAAAATTTTTACTATTCGCATGCCTACTTCTTAGATACATTTTTACATTCTGGAAACTCGGTAATACCACATCTTGAAGCTGGTAGTAACGTAAAATATTGCATTATATCCGGAGGGGCTTCAGGTATTGATATTGATTCAATGACAGGGGTTATTAACTGGACAAATGCTGTGGCTATTGGTAATTATAATCTAACAATCCAAGCATCTAACAATTTAGGCACGATTACAACCCAATTTTTCTTAAAGGTTGCAAAAGTTGCTCTAGCAAGTTCATTTCAATACAATCCAGATGATTATACTGGGACTTTGGGAGTGGCAGATAGCACCGCCCTTCCTGCAATATCGAGTGCGATTTTACAAAAACATTTTACGATAGCGCCTAATAATTTGGGTGTATCTATAAATCCAAGTACAGGTAGAATAATTTGGAGAAGCACCACCCCTGTCCAATCAACTTTTTACACAATTACTGCCGATTTTGGGGATAGTTTTGCTATCCGAACCGTTCATGTATTCATCGACTATCCTGTATATAATTATAGAAATACAAATACGCAACAAACGTTTACTGTGCCCGCCAATGTTTATTTATTATATGTAGAAGCGGTTGGTGCAAGTGGTGGATGCATAAACGATATTTATGAACTCTTTAGTCCTCCAGGAGGTCGAGTACGTGCCTATATTAAAGTTACGCCGGGCGAAACTTTAAATTTGTTTGTGGGTGGTTCTGGTCAGGACAATACAGGATATTCAGGACGAACTTTTGTGGCTAAAATAGGCGGTTACAATGGTGGTGGATCCACGCAACGGGGTAATTATAGTTATCTTCCGGCGCTGCGCTCGGCGGCAGGCGGTGGTGCTACAGATATTCGTAGGGGTGGTGTAGGTTTAAATAACAGAATTATTGTTGCTGGCGGCGGCGGCGGTCAAGGTGCATCGTTTACGGGCGGCGGCGGTGGCGGTTTGGTAGCCAATGGTTCGGCAAATAATACGGGTGGTGGTAGCCAATCATCAGGAGGTAAAGCGGCAGACTATACTTATGGTGGTGCTACAGGTGGTAGTTTTGGTGAGGGTGGCTTAGGTACCATTGATGGCGGCGGCGGCGGCGGCGGTTGGTATGGTGGTGGTGGTGGTGATGTCACTAACGGCGGCGGTGGCTCAAGTTATTTTATACCCACAGCCCGCATTGTTATTAATGAAATAGGCGTCAATGGTGGTGCTGGATATTATACGATTGATGGTTCTTCATTTACTTTTCATCCGGCTACAGCCAATGGCTATTTAAACTTAAAGCCTTTTTATTACCAAACACCCAATTTTTACTATCCCAACGCTATTGTAACTGTTAATAATTATATTTCAGGGCAATCAGAAGCGCCAGTTTCAAATCAACCGAGCATGGTTTTTAAAATTTTGAACCCGGTGAATGGCATTGCAATTGATACGGTTACTGGCATCATCAGTTGGAATAATACCTTACCTTCTGGAAACTATATCTTAAACGTGAAGGGCTACACAATCCAAAATGATTCTTTTACAAATACCCTGAGCCTTTATGTTACCTCTAATAATAAAGACAGTATTTATACATTTAGAAATGCCACTATTAAATTATCTACCAATGCCAATGGTGGCGGCGGCGACTATATTGCTTTACCTGCTTTAGAAATAAGTAATTCAAATTATACCATTGAAACTTGGTTTAAAAACGATGGTGTTATTGGGAACAATAGTAGAATATTTGATTTTGGGCAAAAAACAGGAGCAAACGGCGCCAACTCTGGTGTTATACTTGCTTTTGCAAATAGCACACAGCTTTATTTTCATAGCAATAGTAATGAAAACGTGATTGCCAATTTGCCAGCAAATTTTATAAGCACCAATTGGAATCACTTTGCGCTCCGATTTTCTGGAAATAGTTTAAGTTTATTCCTTAATGGTATTTTAATAGCCAATAGAACGTACAATCAATATGCTATTGCACCTAATATTCTTGTTAGTAATTTTATTGGTCGCTCAAATTGGGATGCAGACAAAACTACGGTTGGTCGGTTTCAAGATTTTAGAATTTGGAAACGGGCGTTATCTAACGACGACATCAGCGCAATTGTTAGCACGAACACACCAATAGATACGGCGGCTTTGTACTATTATTTACCCTTAAACAAAACGCTGTCTAATAATACACCAATTCAAAATAATACACAGGTATTTAACGAAGCAAATACTTCTGGTCAATTAAATTCATCGGCTACAATTATTAGTAAAAATAGTACTGGGGCTTCTTATAGCGTTAATTTTGCTGAACAAACTTTGGAAGGAAGCCTGTCCGATAAAGTTCAACCCAATGAAGTTATTCAGTATAGTGTAGATAGCGGCGTGTCTTGGTATGATGCAGATACTGCATTTTTATATAACTGGAAAGCGACTATGCCAAATAATTTTTACGGTGGTCTCATTAAAGTGAGAACCACTATTAATAATACGGTTACAACTAGATTTTTTAAAGACTTTGTGGTTTCATTTTTACCTATGATTCCCAGAATTGATTCGGTTGTTGGTTTAAATAGCGCGATTTTTGTGTATTTTACACCCAATCCCGCCACGCTTTGTCCATCTATAACTAAGTACACGGTAACTGGTTCTAAACCCAATTTAATAAGCATTGATGTTGCAAGCCCAATATATATAAGTGGTTTAACAAACGATAGTCCTTATACTTTTACGATGACTGCCACCAATATCATAGGCACATCTGCAATGTCAAATCCAAGTTTAGTTGTTAAGCCCACCAATACCTTCGATATTATTTTAACAGAAGTTGTTAATGGCACCATTTCGCCCAAAAGAAGTGTACATGAATACTCAAGTTACAGAATAACCTATAACCCCATTAGTTTTGCTTATACATTAGATAGTATTTTTATAAATGGAGTTTATAATGCAAATGCTTCGCTTGACTCTATAACAGGTTATACTTTTGACACCATTACAACAAATAAATCCATTAAAGTCATTTATAAACTGAAAACGTTTACGATAACTACTTTATTAAATGATGGCGGACGGATAATTTTTAATGACGGCACCAATATGGTTCGTTATGCAAACAGTGCGGCTTTGAGCATCATGTCTAATACAGGTTATTATATTGATAGTGTTTTAGTAAATAACAATTTAAACTATGCATTTAGTGGCGGTCAAAATATAGGAGACTCAACGTTTAAATTAACAATTCAAAACATAACCGGCGATAGCCTTGTAAGGGTTGTTTTTAAACAATCCACAATAAGTACTGCTCCAAGTATCGATACAATTATAGCGGGCAATGCTATTGCTACAATTTATGCGTTTCTTCCAGAAAGCTTGGGCGGAGCAAAAATTTTATTTTATAAAATATATGCTTACTCAAATGCAGGTAATAGAATTGATACAGTAAATAATTTTCCTGCAACGCTTCATGGTCTTACCAATGATAGTAGTTATGTTTTTAAAATTTCTGCTGTTAACCAAAATGGAGAGTCGCCTTTATCAGCCCTGAGCGATAGTATTGTGCCCGACCCGAATCTCTATAATATTATAACGCATGTAGTAAATGGCACAATATTAGATGTTAAAGATAATATGTCTGGCATTGATTTTATTGTATCACATTTACTTACTGGGGATAGCGTAACTTTTGATTATTATCCCAACAATGGTTATAAATTAGATAGTATTGTTGTGGATAGTGTTAAAGTGGATATTTCGTTATATCCCGATTCGTTTAAGTTTGTAAATATTATGCGCAATCATACCATTGCAGTTTATTATTCTATTATAAAATTTAGGGTTAGAAGTATGATAGGTAACAATGGTAGCATTAATATCAACAATGATACTTTGGTAGATTATAATTCATCTTTGAGTGTATCTTTTATACCCAATTATGGTTATAAAACTGATAGCCTTTTTGTGAACAATATTTATATAGCAAACGATAAAGATCTATACAAAATACAAAATATTCAAAATGATATAACTTTACGAGTTTCTTTTATTTTACAAACCTATCTTGTGCAAGCCACTGCTAATTTCGGCGGTATCATTATGCCAGACGGCTTGGATACAGTTGATTTTGGTTCAACCCCAATTTATAATTTTATTCCCAATACTGGTTATGTAGTGGACAGTGTTTTTGTGAATGATATTTTTGTAACGAGTGCCAACAACTTTACGTTTGATAGTGTTAAAACTAACCAAACAATTCGGGTAATTTTTAAACTACAAAATTTTATAATAATGGCAACTGCTGGTATGGGTGGTAGTATAGACCCACAAGGTACAAGCCAAGTCGATTATGGGACAAGACCAACTTACACATTTCATCCTCAGGTAGGTTATTTAGTAGATAGCGTTTTTGTTAACAATACTTTTGTTACAACATCCCAAAGTTATACGTTTGATAGTATTAAAACGAACCAAACAATATATGTAAGTTTTAAACAACAAATATTTACCATTTCTACCAAGGCTAACAATGGAGGCACAATACAATTATTAAGCGATACATTCGCAACCTATGGTTCCAATAAAATATTAAATATTATTCCCAGTTTTGGCAATACATTACGGTATATTGTAATCAACAATTCAGTAGTTAGTTTTGCAAACCAATCAATTGACACACCCTATTTATATACCATAGAAAACATCACGCAAGATTTAAATATTATGGTAGTTTTTGGTAATAAGTCGGTTATTATTTTAAGTACTGAAAACGAAGGTGGAACAATACAACCTAATGGTTTGATTGTTTTAAGTTATGACACGTCGCAACAGTTTATATATAGCCCAAACAGGGGGTATGAATTAGATAGCGTTATTATTAATGGCACTAGAAATGTAGATTCTTTAAGTAGTTATACATTTAACAATATTCGAACGAACCAAATGATTCGGATAATTTTTAAACAACAAAGGTTTAATATCATTTCAAGTGCAGGCGAAAACGGCAGTATCAATCCTTTGGGAATAGACACAATACAATATGATTCTAATATAACATATTCTTTTATACCGAATATTGGATATGAAGTTGATAGTGTTTTTGTAAACGACAGGTTTGCCACTACCAACAATAGTTATACGTTTGATAGCGTCAGATTTAATCAAACCATACGAGTAACCTTTAAAAACAAAACCTTTACGATTATGGCAAGTGCTGGAAACGGCGGCAATGTTAATCCAAACGGCGATACGCTTTTAAAATATGATTCGAGTATTCGATATGTTTTCACGCCTAATACAGGTTATGAAATAGATAGTGTTTTTGTGAATGACACTTTTGCAACAACGGAAAATTTTTATAGGTTTGATAGTGTTAGGTTGAACCAAACATTGCGGGTAACTTTTAAATTAAAAACTTTTACGATTAACGCCATTACTGGAAACGGTGGTAGCATTTCGCCATCGGGTTTAAATATTGTAAATTACGGCGCTAGCATCACTTATACAATAACCCCCAATGACGAATTTGATATTGATTCGATTTGGATAAATAATGAATTAATAAATAATGTTTCAGAATATACTTTTAATAACGTTACCAATAATCAAACCATTCGAGTTGTATTTAAACGGCATTCTTTCCGAATAATTTATTCGAATAACGAAGGCGGTACCATTGGTTTTGAAAACGGTTCCGATATTGTTTTAAATGACAGCAATACAACTTGTATTATTAAAGCTATGGACACATTTATTATAGATAGTATTGTGGTTAATGGACGGTTGATTTATAAGTTCGTAAATGGTCAGCAAGCGGGCTTAGATAGCTTAACCTATCGCTTTGATGCTGTAACGGGTGATAGTACTATTAACGTATCTTTTAGACGTGTAGAACCTAGTACACCCCCTGTTTTATTAGGTGGTTTTGCAGGAAACGGACAAGCCATTGTGAGATTCAATTTGCCTACAAATTGGAATGGTGGTGATGTTGTAAAATATGTGGTTGTTTCTACAAATACTTCGGCTGTAGATTCGGGCACCGAAAGTCCTGTTATTGTAAAAAATTTATCAAACAACCTGGCGTATAAATTTACAGTCTTTGCCGTGAATGCATGGGGGCAACAATCACTAAGTTCAGACACAACAGATTTATTATTTCCACAAAGTAATATAGTGAATATCAATACACAAGTTATTAATGGCACTATCAGCGAATCAACAGCTATTAAATTAGGTGATAGCATTACCATTACCTATCGCCCTCAAATTGGTTACGAACTAGATAGTATTTTTGTTAATGAAGAATTTGTGGGTAACGACTCTATTCAAAGCTATACTTTTTATAATGTTCAAAACGAAACCTCTATTTTAGTTAGGTATAAATTAAAAACCTTTAATATTGAAGCCTTATCAACACTTAATGGCACCATAAGCCCAAGTGGTATAAGTCATGTGGGTTATGGAAAAAATATGCAATTTTCTATAATACCAAACCAAGGCTATGCATTGGATAGCTTATTTATAGACGGAAAAAATGTGCCTAATTCAACGCAATTTTTGTTTACAAATATTATGATGAACCACACTATTTTTGCTAAGTTTAAACAACGCATGTTTACAATAGCCATCAATTCTGGTGCCAATGGAATTGTTACACCGTTTGGAAATATTAAGGTATTATATGACTCAAATGTGTCTGTTAAATTTGTACCCAATATAGGATATCAAGTTGATAGTGTATTGGTTAATGGTGTTTTAACATCGGTTTTTAACAACGAATATATTTTTAATCGTGTGCAAGGCGATAGCAGTTTATGGGTAAACTTTAAACCGATATCAGTACCGTCAAATACAATAACCATAAGGGTTACAAATCCTAATTGTTATGGATTAAGCGGACAAGCCGTGCTTGATTTTATTGATACAACTATTTATAATAAAATTTCAGTTCGGAATACAATTACGAATAATACCCAGATATATACTTTAAACGCTCGAAGTTTTACCGTGTATGGTTTGTATGCTGATAGTTTGTATGAAATTAATGTATATGACAGCACGCCAAATACAGGGTATTCCAATAGAATTTTTAGTGTTATGTTAAGCCAACCTTCAAAAATAAGTGCCTTTAGTCAACTTTCAACAAACAACAAACAGCTTACTTTAAATTTGTCGGGCAGTAACAATTATACGGTTCTTGTTAATGGTAAAACTTATCAAACATCTTCAAACAACCTAAACTTGCCTTTATCGAATGGTGTTAATAAAATTGTGGTTAAAACTGAAAATGCTTGTCAAGGAATTTATGAAGAAACAATTTTAGTGAGCGAAACCTTGAGTTTATATCCTAATCCAACTTCAAACCAAATAACTTTAAACGTTGGCGGAAGCGAGACAAAATTACAAGTGCGTTTAGTTACCGAACAAGGGAGGTATTTATTTTCTAAAGAGGTTATATTAGATAATTATCGGAATGTGGTTTTAGACCTGTCAGGCTATCCGGCTGGTGTTTATTTGTTAAAAGTTAATGGTACAACGGTACAAGGCACTTTGAAATTGATAAAGCAATAAAATACAATAAGTTCATGTTGATGTTTTATGTTTTATAAAACTGAGTTGTTTGCAATAATTAATTTTCTTAACAAACCATATTTAAATATCTAAAAGTCCTTATCCTCGTCGTACTGAATTAAATACGTTATAATGTCAACATCTTGAATTACCTCGGTTTGCTCTTTAACTGGTTCAGGATAGCGAACCGAATTTGGACAAAAAACAATATACAAACCCTTGTTCAATGATAAACTTTTGCAATAACTTGCTACTTGTTTTTTACCATTATCAAATAAGCTAAAACTACGATACACTTTGGTTTCTATTAAAAATTCTGCTTTGCCAATATTGATAATCATATCGCAACGCCCTAAGCCGGTATTGGCTTCACGATAAATTTTGCCTTGAAGCTCTTCCATTGCCGCAAAAATAAAGGTTTCAAAACTGTAAATACAAGCCGACTCTTTTAAAGTATTAAAACTGCCATCGGAGTTTTTAGACATAAAGGCTTTAAAACTGCGTCTTTTAACGTAGTCTTTATATGTTTTTATTAATTTTTCTAAGCGCAATTCGCCTTGTTGGGTTAAATATTCGGGACTATAAATTTCGGAGGTAATTTTATTCTTTTCGCCATTGGTATAAGGGTAAAAGGCGTTAAACAAACGCTTTTTATAAAATGGTACCCAAAAGGTTATGTTTTTATCTTCATCTTCTTTAATGATACCGTTGATATATAATAATTTAATACTATCTCTATCTATTTTAAAAGGAATTTTATCTTCGGTAAATAATAGCCGTTCTACAAAAGGTCGTTCTTCTTTTGCTTTATTTAAAATGTTGGAAAAATTTTTATCGATAGCTACATTTAAATACCAGTGTTCAACTTCTAAATAGTCTTTTACCTCTAAAGTCTTTCTATCTTTATAGCGAGTTATGAGTTCCTGAGCGAATCCATTGACTAAACCAGGTTGTCCAGCCGTTATTTGAAATATTTTTTGCTTTACGTCTTCGTTGAATTTTTGCGTACTTTCGGCTTCGTGTTGGGCTAATAGTTCATAAACTTCTTTTTCGGTGAAATACGGCACAAAGAGATTATCAGCAATATTAAACGGGCTGGCATTATCGCCAATAATACCTGTAATATTAGATACAC
>JASGCT010000024.1 GCA_030053915.1 Alphaproteobacteria bacterium | reverse complement strand
TAACTATAAGTAGTGAATTGCTATTAAAAATCTTGTCTTTAAAAAATAAAAATAACGTCTTAACCGAACGTGAACTTAAACAAATTATCAAAAGTAGTGCCGATTTGGGTGTCATAAATCATGATGAAAAAAATCTTTTTAATAAAGTTTTAGAATTTGGTAATTTAAGAGTAAAAAATATATTTATATATAAAAACAATGTAGCTTGTATTGATATTTTAGACGATGGAGACACCGTATTAAACAAAATAAAAAAAATTAAACATAATCATTATCTCGTTACAAAAGATAATAATATAGATAATATTTTAGGCATCATAGATTTAAAAGACCTAGCACTTGAAAACATGAATGACCCCAAATTTGATATGCAAAAATTTATTAAAAAACCCTTTGTTGTTTATGAAAATTTTTTTACATTTAAATTGCTTGATATATTCAGACAACACAAAGTAAAAATTGCCATTGTTGTAGATGAATTTGGAACATATAATGGTATAGTTACAATGAATGATATTGTAAATTCTATTTTAATTTCAAACCAAGAACAAATTTTAGAAAAAATTCATAAAAGAACAAAAAATTCGTGGCTCATTGAAGGACAAATTAAAATGATTGATTTTGCAGAATATTTTAAAATAAACTTAGAAAATTTAAAAGTAAAAGATAATGAAATTTTAACCCTCGCCGGCTATTTTTTAGAACAACTTACCTCTGCGCCACAACTTGGCGATAAAATTAAAATCGCCAACTATCAGATGGAAATTATAGATATGGATGGTCAAAGAATTGATAAAATTTTAGTTCATTTATTAAAATAACTAAAGCACTAAGGCGGTTTAATGCACCTTACATATTAGGTATTGATACCCTAAAAAATTTATAGGTTCATTGGTGGAAATGAATTCGGTTGTAATCAAATTTAATATAGATATTTGCTTTTCAAAAAATGTATTGAGGCGAATTCCAGATATGGTTTGGTTACTATAATTACAAACAAAAATAATATCTCCATTGGTATCGAATCGTCTAAATCCAATTAGAGAACTATTTTCAAACGAGAGCCAATGTATATTATTAGTATCAGCAATACACGGTAAAGATTTACGAAGTTTTATTAAATATTTAATATTTTTTTGATAATCAAAAAGATGCATATTTTTTTGCAACGGTTCTTTGAGTTCTTCTAAGTTTATAAAAGGGCGATGCATCCAACGATTATCATAACTTTTAGCAGGGTTATTTAAGTAAGAATAATCATTCATCAAACCCAACTCATCACCATAATAAAGCATTGGAATACCACCTAAAAATAAACATTGAGCCAACATCAGTTCCATTTTGCTTAAAGATAGCTGAATTTGAAGCCTGTCGTTTTTTTCTAAAGATTTTTCTAAACCACATAAAGAGGCTAAACTACCGCTAATTCGTGCATCATTTGTTTTAGGATTAAATGAAAATAAAGCCCCCGCCGCCCAACTAAAATCAAGTTTGCCACTATAATAATCTTTAAGAAAATTTCGGTGTAACATCGGATTAAAACCTGCTTTTTCAATAGAACTATCACTAAACCCTAAACCTATATCATCGTGACATCGCACATAATTTATCCAACTTGTTCCTAAGGGTTTTAATTGTAACTGGGGTTGAGAAAACTCCATAATACGGGTATTACCAGTCGCTAAAGCATCCCATTGTAAAGCCATTTGAGTGGCGTTATAAGCCAAATCGCATTCCATGGTACCATGTCCAAAATATGGCAATATTAAATGAGGTGCTACAATGGCTTCTGCTAATAAAGCCATACCCGGAGTTGCAATAACCACAGACAATTTTATTAATTGTAAAATGAGATGTGCTTTAGGTAAATTCTGGCAACTCGTTCCTTGTTCCTTCCAAATAAAAGCCGGTGCATCAATTCTTAACACGTCAACTCCTAAATTAGAATAGTTTAAAATAATCTGGAGCATTTCTAAAAAAACTTCTGGGTTTGCATAATTTAAATCCCATTGATAATTATGAAATACAGTCATGACATGTTTATTCAATTCTTTTATATAAGTAAAACTTCCTGGTGCTTTTGATGGGAAAATTTCTGGCATGTAATTATTATAGGCTTCAACCTCAGCATAATCATCAAAAAAATAATAGTAGTCCTGATACTTTTGTTCACCGTGAATTGCTTTTTGCGCCCATTCGTGTTCATTGGAAGTATGATTTAAAACAATATCTAACATCAAATACATATTTTTGGAATTGATGCCAGATATTAGTTTTTTTAAATCTTTATCTGTGCCAAACTTAGAGTCCACTTTTTCAAAATTAGAAACAGCATAGCCACCGTCATTTTCATCTTTTGGCGACTTCATAATTGGCATCAGATGCAATAAATTTACACCTAACTCTTCAAAATAATCTAAGTTATCATACACGCCGTTTATATCCTTATTAAATCGATCAACATACAAGCAATAGCCAACAATGTCATGAGCACAAATCCAATTTGGCAATTGCCCCATTTTTTGGTTATCTTTTTTTTTAAAAAGGGTAGGGCGCTTGCTATGTGCCTCACGCATTATATTCTCAAATTTCAAAAAATAATCTTCAGAAAAATTCTTATGATCTTTATATAATGAAGTAAATATTTCTTTTATTTTTGGAAAATACTGGGTAAACCTCGTTTCAAATTTATGGTTAAAATCAAAATCTTTTGGTTTCATAAAAATTATTTAAAATAATTATTAGATGGTTTAATGGTTTGGGTTAAAATGGCTGCAATTAAAATTAAAACACTTCCTGCATAAATAGCGTATTCGGGCTTGGCTTCTAAAATATGATTAAAAACCCAACCAAAACTTGCCGCATACACAAACATCGGAATACAAATCATCATATTTATAATACCCATATACACACCATATTTATTTTTAGGAATATCGCTAATAATCATTAAATACGGAATACCCATAATACAAGCCCAGGCTAAACCAAAACCTAAAATTGGTAAATAAATATAAAATTTGTCGTTTATTTGAGGAATAAAATAAAATGAAACGGCAGCTACTAATAAACAAAATGTATGTACATTTTTGGCACCTAATTTTTTGGCAAACCATACCAAAGCAAAAGCACTACAAAAGGTAAAAACATTAGACCATGTACTTAATAAACTACCAAATGCTACGGCTTCCTTATATAATGCGCC
Source organism: Alphaproteobacteria bacterium (assembly GCA_030053915.1). Classification (GTDB taxonomy): domain Bacteria; phylum Bacteroidota; class Bacteroidia; order Chitinophagales; family Chitinophagaceae; genus JASGCT01. The sequence goes on along the minus strand of JASGCT010000024.1, from coordinate 30,910 downwards.
TGTATAATCTGGAGCATGAAAAATCGAGGTTGCTAAGGTTAAGTCTCTATAGTCCCAATAACATTTTAAAGCATACCATTGAAATAAATACACCAAACTTAATTTCCACATGTTTACAGGCATGTCTTTAACGGCTTGAGCTATAGTGATAAACGGTGAAAAAATGCTAAATTTTTCAGATTTTAATTCTTGAAGCGCTTCGGGTGATGGAGGAATTTCTGGGGTTGTACTGGTACTCCAAAGCATACTTATAATACTAAATACTGCCCCAAACAAAAATGAGGCAAAAACCCAATAAGGAATACCAGCGCTACTTTCTTTATTAAAAAAGGCAAATGATTGACAAGCAAATAAAGAGAGTGGGGCGAGGCACTGCCCCAAACCAGTAAAAAAACTTTGGGCTTGAAAACCCAAAGGTTGTTGATTATGATTGAGTTTATCGGCAACAAAGGCACGATAAGGTTCCATAGCAGTATTGTTTGCTGCATCTAAAATCCATAATAATCCCACCGCCATCCATAAAGCACTACTAAATGGAAATAAGAATAAGCCAAGACTGCAAAATAAAGCCCCAATAAGGAAGAAGGGTTTGCGACGTCCCCATTTAGGGTGCCAAGTTTTATCGCTCCAAGCCCCAATTATAGGTTGTACTAGAAGACCAGTAACAGGACCAGCAATTTGAAGTATTGGTAAATCGCCATTCTCAGCACCTAAAAACTTATAGATTGGATTGACAGCATTTTGTTGTAACGAAAAACTATATTGAATGCCAAAGAAACCGACATTCATATTTATAATTTGCCAAAAAGATAAATGAGGCTTATTCATAATAATTATTAATAATTAAAATTTAAATCAATTCATTGAAAATAGGTGATGCATCAGTATAAAATTTGCATAAAATAAAAAGGGGGATAAAATATATCCCCCTCATAAAAACAAATTTAATTATAATTAATAACCAAAGTTTTGCTATAGTATCGAATTAGGAAGAAAAGGTAATAATGTTATTATCTTTTTTCATTACTTACTATTAAGAAATTGAAAGTCAAACTAATTTTTAGTTAATTTGTATGTTAATTTGGCATAATTATCACCGTTCGAGTTTTTATAAGAATAGATTTTATAAACATTGCCATCGGCATCATACTCGTTAGGTAGTCTTCTTATAAACATTAAATAAGATTGGCTACCAAAATAGAAGTCAATATTAAAATCATATATTTTATAGTAAAAACTAACATCAAAATCTAAGGTAATTGTTTTACCATCAGCCGATAAAGAAGAAGTATATACAGGGTTACCAAGTGCGTCTTTTCTGAATTTAATAGCAATATCAGCATCTGTAATTTCATTAAATTCTGGTGAGGTTAAAATTGGTTCATAAGGTAAAATATTTTCAATAGTATCTATAAGTATTTTACTTAACGTTGCTACATTATTAGTATTTGCAACGATAAAATTTAAAGAATCAGCTATAAAGATAGCATTTTCTAATAAAGGTTTAGAACCAGTAATTTTACTAAAATCACATGTAATGGTATTATCATTAAGCTTAGAAACAGAAACTGATTTTAATGAATCAACAAGAACAAGTTCAGAAAAATTAAGGAGGTTGTTTGTAGCAGTAGGCAATACATCTTTTTCAAAATACAAAGTAGCTTTAAAGTTCCATTGGCCGCTTAAAGAATCGGTTTTAACTTTATATTTAATATCTATCGTATGATCAGCTGCAATGGCTGGAAATCTTATGGTGTCATTAGTTGAGGTACTGGCTACGCCATCAACTAATAATGAACTAATTGTAAAATATGGGTTGCTACTATAAGAAACAGTAGCATTTGTGCCCGAGTAATAGGCTTTTGAAGCATCAATAGTACCTTGAATTGCTGAAGTAGTTACTTTAAATGTAGGTTTCTCGGCTGGTGCGGTAGTTGTTTGTTCCTCAAACTTACTACAACTTACAGAAATTAATATTAACATACAAAGTGATGTTATATTTTTTAAAATAGATTTCATAATTTATATTTTTTATTTTAAGTGTTTAATTAATATCCAAAATTTTGTGATAAATTTGGGTTAGAAGCAATTGCGATGGTAGGAATTGGATAGACAACTCTAAAACCTGGTGAAGCAAGACTTCTTTCATTAACAGGTTGGTTGAACTTACCAAAACGAATGAGGTCGTTTCTACGCCAAGCTTCTAAATATAGTTCTCGTCCACGCTCGGCTAATATATCATCTAATGTAGCTGTAGTTAAAGTTGTCTGTCCAGATCTTTGTCTAATTATATTCACCAATGAAACTGGAGTAACACCAGCACCTGTTCCACCACGCATGATAGCTTCAGCTGCCATTAAAACAACATCAGCTAATCTAAAGAAATGAAAATCATGTTTTTCGCCAAAAGATTGTCTTTCATCGTCATTCAACGGATATTTATTCGTTCTAATACCTAAGGCTTCTGTAGAAAAGAATAAACTAACATTAGGGGTAAACACAAGCGGTGAACCACTTCTATCGTTTACATTAATTAAGCCACCATTGCCATCGGGTTTCACTTGTTGTCCTACTCTAAAACCAGCTACAAAACCAGTTTTATTATAGTTTGATAATTGTTGGCCTTTTCTTATATCTGTAGCACCAAAAGAATTATAAAAATCGGCTGTAGTTGTAAAACCGTTCCAACCACCAAACCAATCGTTATAATGCGATCCCATAGCAGTTAACCATTGAACATCTACATCACTTCCTAACTGTCCAGTAACAAAGTTGTCATTATTACAACTTCTACCAAAAATTAATTCATTCGCGGTATTATAATTATCCCATTTAAAATTATCCCAATAATTTGCATTAAGGGTTAATAAACTATTACTTTGAATTTTAGATAAATATAAAAGTACTTTATTCATATCAGCCGCATCAAACGTATAAGGTCCAGCAGGATTCTTAGGATCTTGTTTATAAACAGCTTTATTTAAAGTTAATTTAGCTAAAAGAAAATAAGCGGCTTCTTTTGTAGCTCTAAAGCGATTGGTTTTAGCCCAAGTTGGTAAATTGTCAGCACATGCTAATAAATCCTTTTCAATAAAATCATAAGCCTGACTACGCGTATATACAATAGGTAATTTACTTACAGGGTCAAAATAAGAACGATAGGGTACTTGACCATAATTGTCCATTACAGTAAATGCAAAGAAGGCTCTTAAAAATTGGGCTTCGAATCGAATAGAGGCGTCTGCACCGGTTTCATAAACAGCTCCAGCATTATAAACACCAGTATTTAAATTTGTCCAAACATCGTTAATTTGGTTATGCGAAGCATCCCAAGTATGGGCATGTAATTTTCTCCATGTACCAAAATCGTCCCAATCGGTACCGCGGGTAGGTCCTAATAGTTCATCAGTAGAATGTTCTTGCATGGCTTGATAACCATATTGACTTACTAAAGGATTTAAGCTGGTATAGGCTGCAGCTAAGGTTGCAGCGGCACCACCACCCGGTGAGGTTGCAGTTACTATAGAAATATGCCCGTAGGTTTCTTCGTCTAAACTATTTATTTTATTGCAAGATATTGACAACATCAGTACAAAAAAACTTAATAAGATAACTAATTTATTTTTTTTCATATTATTATTTTTTTAATTAAAATCCAATATTTATCGATAAAGTATAAGTGCTTGCTCTTGGTGTTGCTGTATAGTCGAAGCCTCGTGACGGTATGCCGCTTATAGATTTATCAACATTTACTTCTGGATCTAAACCAGAATAGTTCGTAAATAAAGCTAAATTTTGACCTGTTAAACCAATTTGAAGTGAGCGTAAAGCAATTTTTTTACTTAAAGGTACATTATAAGAAATATTTAGATTTTGTAATCTTACAAAATCACCTTTTTCTAAGAATCGCGTTGAAACTGAACCAGGATTAATACCACTTTCGGGGCTATTAATAACATCTACAGTAACATTTCGACCATTTTTAAAGCTACCTTTTAATAATAAGGCGTTGGCAGTATTGTTATAAATATAGTTGCCACCTTGGAAATATATAAATAAGGAAGCTGTAAAACGCCCTAAACTAAAATTATTGGTTAAACCACCATAATAGGTTGGTAAAGCTGATCCAACTAATTGATCTAAACCACCGTTAGCATAAATAGCATAACCATTGGCATCATACCCATCAAATACTGGCATTTTCCAAGTAAATAAAGGTTGTCCGTTGGTAAAAATTTGAGCATAAGCACCAGAAAGTCCTTGACCATTTACTTCACCAGTAATGTAAGGTGCTTTTAAATTTTCAATTTTATTTTTAATTGTAGTATAATTAACATTAATATTCCAACCAAATCCCCAGAATTTCTTAGGTTTAAATACCATAAAGTCTAAGTTTAATTCAACACCATTATTAACAACATTACCTTCTAAGTTTTTCCATTGTAAACCTGCAGGGGCTGGTGCAGCATTTACAACAGGTAATAAAAGGTCAGAAGTATTTTTATTAAAGTAGTCTATACTACCTCTAATAATTCCAGAGAGAAAACCGAAGTCAACACCAACGCCTTGGGTAAGGGTTTGTTCCCATTTTAAATTTGGATTGCCTAATTGTGAAATATAAGCACCACCATTGAGAGGTGTGAATAATAATTCTAAAGAATTATAATTTCCAAATTCTTGGTTACCAGTAATACCGTAGTTTACACGAATATCTAAATTATCTAATACTTTAGATGCTCTTTGAGCCCAATTTTCATTTAATATTTTCCATTTAAAAGAGGCGGCAGGGAAAATACCATATTTATTGTTAACCGCAAATCGTGATGAACCGTCGGCTCTAACTGTTACTGTAAAATAATATCTTTCTAAAAGATCCCAAGTACCTCTTGCAAAAAATGATTGTAAAACTGATTTGCTTGAATCACCATAAATAGGCGTACTATATAAAAATTTATCAAAATTTGTTTCAAGACGCGTTTGGTCTTCTAAGCCCCAAAACTGTTGTTGTCTGGTAAAATTATAAAAATCTTGATATGAATATCCTAAAACGATACCTAAGTTTGAATTTGTAAAACTATTATTATAGGTTAAAGTATGTTCCTGTAAAGTACTTGAAAATTGTCCAAAAGTTTGAATACCTAATCCATTCTTATTGATGCCTGAATTTACAAAATTTTGACCTCGAACTGAAATATTTCTTGAATATTCATAGCTACTTGTTAATGGGCTGGCAAAACCATTACGCTCCACATTTCTACCTTCAAATCCAAAATTAACTCGATAAACAAAATTTTTCCATATTTTATAATTTAAGGCAACATTTGAAACAAGGGTAATACCATTATCATAATCTTTAAAATTGCCTAAAATTGCTGCAGGATTTCTACTACCGTCTTTTGTGTCGAAAAAAGTGCCATCTGCATTATAAACAGGATAAGTAGGGTTGTAAGCTATAGCGGCTCCAATTAAACTACCTTGATAACCAGCATTGTTAGAAATACCAGCATAATCATTATGTGTAGAACCTATTGTGAAATTTACTTCTAATTTAAGTTTCTCTAAACCTAGAAACTCATTTTGAGCAAAATTTGTTCTAAGGGTTAATCTGTCTAATGCTTGATTTTTAACGATACCTTGTTGGTTAAAATAATTAGCTGAAACACGTAAAGATGAATTACCATCTTTAGAATTTACGCCCCAAGCAACATTAACATCTTTAGTTTGACCATTTCTAAAAATAACTTTTTGCCAATCGGTGTTAAAACCACCGTTATTAGTTCTATTACCAATTGTAAAATCAGAAACAGCAAGGGATTTATCGATATCAGCTTGGCTAACACCTTCTTTAGCTAAGGTAGCTCTTAAACCATTTACAAAAGTTGGTCCGTCTGCTAAATCATAAAGTTTATATGGCGAAGACGTGCTTCCGTTTATATTTATAGTTAAACCTTTATTGGCACCTTTACCGCCCTTAGTAGTAATTAAGATGACGCCATTAGCACCTCTAGAACCGTAAATAGCGGCTGAAGAAGCATCTTTTAAAAAGGTTATATTTTCAATATCGTTTGGATTAATAAATGATAATGGATTTCTTGATGTAGAACTTCCTTCAGCAAAAACATTGCTATTTAAGTTACCGTCGCCACTTAAAGGCACTCCGTCAACAACAAATAAAGGATTATTATTACTACGAATTGAGTTGGCGCCTCTGATATTGATATTAAAAGCCGAGCCAGGTTCACCACTATTTGAAGTTACACTAACACCCGAAACACGACCTTGAAATAAATTATCTACAGACGGAATAACACCTTTATTAAATTGTTTTTGACCAATTGAACTAATTGAACCGGTTAAGTCTTTAGTTTTTTTAGTTCCATAACCCACAACAACCACATTATCTAACTCGGAAGTAAGTGGAGATAGTTCAATTCTGATGTCTTTTAAAGAATTACCATACTCGAAATCAGCGTCTTCGAAACCAGTGTAGCTAACTTCAAGGCGATTTGCATTGTTGTTAACAGAAAGACTGAACTTACCTTCTTCGTCGGTAACGGTTACAGTGTTTTTGGTACCTTTAGCTTTTACTGTGGCACCTGCGAGGGGCTTCCCTGATTTTTGGTCGATTACAGTACCACTAATTTTTTTGTTTTGGGCTTGTGCTGAAAATGCAGCCAAGCAACAAAACATCCAAAACAATGTTTTTAACTGTAAACTTGTTTTTAGTTTTTTTAGCATAAATTATTAAATTTTTTGTTTATAAATTTTTAGCAAAATACTTATAATTTATCTTGAAATTGTAAATTTTGTTAATTTTTTGCTAAATTTTATGCAAACGATTGCAAGTTAATGTTAATTGAATAATTTTGTACATAAATAAATATAGAATTATGACCTTACAAGACATTGCAAAACAATTTAATACGAGTATATCTACTGTTTCAAGATCTTTAAATGCGCCATATCATGTTAAAAATTCATTACGCTATAAAATTAAAGAATATGCTTTAGAAATGGGATTTATGCCTAATTTAGTGGCAACAAATTTAAGAAAAAAGCAGACAAATATTATAGGGGTCATTGTTCCTTTTATTTCAAATAACTTTTATGAATCATTTTTAGCTTGTTTAGATGAAATATGCCAAAAAGAAAACTACTACATGATGGTATTACAAAGTTTAAATGATATTAATAAGGAGTGGCTTAATATCACAATGTTCAAAAGATTAAATGTGTCGGCATTATTTATTTGTTTAGCCAATAATTCACATAATTATTCAAAAATGAGCGCATTGTTTGCGTCTCAATTTCCTGTCATTTATTTTGATAAAGTTCCAAACACAAATCAGGTTTTTAAAATAGAAAGTTCAGATAGAATTGCTACGGAATTAGCATTAAACCAACTCTTTAAAAAGCGACCTCGTTATATTGTAGGTATTTTTGGAAATGATAATACGAGTATTGTAAGAAATCGGTTAGTGTCGTTTTATGATTTTATAAAAACGAAGTCTTTACAAGGTAAGGGGATACAAGTTAATTGTGAAGAAGATTGTAAACGTCAGCTGCAACAACTCTTTTTTTTTAATAAAGACACACCAAATGCTATTTTTTGTATGTCGGATGAGCTTTTAATTTGGACGATGAAATTTATTCAACGAAGTCAATTAAAATATCCTAAGGAGGTTGATATTATTAGTTTGAGCAATGGTATTATACCAAATTATTTTTTTCCAGAAATAGAGTATGTATTAACGAGCGGTAACGAGATGGCTTCGCTCTGTTATGCATTTTTTAAAGATATTAAGAACGATTTAGTTAATAAAAATGGTGAAGCGCGTTCAATTAAACCTAAATATTTTAAAAAGAATCTAAGATAATTTCTGAAATATGTTTAACTTTTATGGGTATAAAATATTTTTGGCAATAAGATTGTAAATGTAGTAAACAGCTCATATCGGATGATGTTAAATAGTTTACATTTTTTACTAAGAGGTGTTCAATTTTTTCTTTAGCTAAAGAGGTGCTTATGGATTCGTATTTTACAGCAAAGCTCCCTCCAAATCCGCAACAGGTTTCTTCTTCTTCAAATTCAATCAAATCGAGATTTTTGATATGATTAAGAATTTTTTTTGATGTGTTTGCAGTATGCGTTTCTCGTAAAGCGGCACAACTGGAATGATAGGCTAATTTAATAGGTTGTTTTAATTTAAGGTTGATATTGTTTAGTTTGTCTTTTAAAAACTCGGATAACTCTAAAATTTGGATATTATTACTATTACTAAAGATATTGGGTGCATGGTTTTTTAAAAAGCCTACACAACTTGCACTTGGGATAATTATTAGCTGTGCGTCTTTAAAATCTTGATAAAATTTATCAATAACTGGTAAACAAGAATTAACAAATCCGGCATTATAAGCGGGTTGTCCGCAACAGGTTTGATTCGGGTTATAAACGACATCTACTTGAAGTTTTCGTAGAAGTTTATAAGTGGCTATGGCAACATCTGGAAAGAGTTGGTCGATAAAACAAGGTATAAATAAATGTACTTGTTTCAAATTTTATATTAGAAAGCTGTTTTAGTTAATCGAGCGATATATTTGTCGGCTTGAGCACCTTTTTCGGAACGCGGAAAATCTGACTTTAATTTTTGATAATAGTCTAGGGCTTGGTCGTTTTTACCGATGACTTCGCTGAGTAATGCGGCTTTAAATAAATATTCTCCTGCTAAATTATCTTGAAAATTAATAAGGTTAGAGGCTTTAAGGTAATTATTTATTGCATCATCATTTTGTTTTAGTTCTGATTGGGCATCGGCAAGAGCGCCCAAGGCTACTGCTTGCACATTGGGATCTTCGCCTTGGTATTTTTTTAAATAATCAACGGCATTTTTAAATTGTCCAAGGTTTAAATAACAGATTCCAGCATAATACGTTGATAAATCGGCAGATTTAGTACCGTTAAAGTTTTTAATAATATTTAAGAAGCCTTTGGCTGTACCTTGCCCATTTAAGGCGAGATTAAAAGAATCGCGTCTAAAGAAATTTTCGGCTTGATACATAGCATCTTGAGCTTTTAGTTCTTGAGGTAGTTTAATATAATTTTTATAATAATACCAGCCGCCACAAATGACAATTAAAATAATAAAAATATAGCTAATAAATTTTAGTTTTTGAGGTGTTAATTTTAATGCTTTTAACACAATCTCTGAAAGGGTAGGGGTTGGATTTGTCATATTTTATAAGATTAATTAAATAATAAAAGGGTAATTTGGGTCAGCATATACATCTTTAAGGAGTTCATTGTCGTTTGGTAATGGGCTTTCGTCGGCAAATTGCACTGCTTGTTCGACTATTTTTGAAATTTCATTATTGATAAAATCAATTTGGTCTTGCGTTGTGAAACCTTTTTCGATGAGGGTATCTTGAGTCCAAAGTATTGGGTCTTGATTTTTAAATTTTTCTATTTCTTCTTTTTGTCTGTATTTTTGTGGGTCGGATATTGAATGTCCTTTATAGCGGTATGTTTTACATTCAATTAAAGTGGGCCCTTCTCCTTTTCGAGCTCTTTGAACGGCTCTTGAGATGCCTTCGTGAATTTTTTCAACTTTCATACCATCGATAGATTCTGAGGGCATTTCGAAGCCATCAGCTAATTTGGCAATATCGGTAACGTTAGAAGTTCTTTCGATGGAGGTTCCCATTGCGTAAAAATTATTTTCGCAAATATAAATGATGGGTAATTTCCAGAGCATAGCCAGGTTAAATGTTTCATGCAAAATGCCTTGTCTTGCGGCACCATCGCCAAAAAAACAGAGTACCACATTTTTAGAGTTTTTATATTTTTCGGCAAAGGCAATACCAGCACCAACACCAATTTGGGATCCCACAATACCATTTCCGCCAAAATAATTATGTTCTTTACTAAAGAAGTGCATGGAACCACCTTTGCCTTTGCAACAGCCAGTAGCTTTACCATAAAGTTCGGCCATACAGGCATTAGGGCTTATACCTTTTGCTAAGGCTAAGCCGTGATCACGGTACCCAGTTAGAAAAATATCTTGTTTAGCTGTAGCGGTCATACATCCTGCAGCGATGGCTTCTTGCCCCACATAGGCATGAAAAAAGCCTCTTATTTTACCAGCCATTTTATACATCTCTTCGGCTTTCAATTCAAATTGTCTAATGAGCTGCATAATTTTATACCAATATAAATAAGTATCTTTGTTTAAAATGATATTTTTATTCACAATTTATAATTTAGAGTGCAAAGATACAATATTTTTTAAAAATTTTAGAAAAAAAATAAATTTATTTATTTAAATTTTGCGCTACATTTTTAATAAGACTTTCTGTGAGTGAAATTTGGGGCACAAAAATTTTCTTGATTTTGCATGTTTGCATGATAAAAATGAATATTTGAAGGGCAGGCACTATGACATCTGCTCGGTCTTCTTTTAATTTATATTTATTAATGCGTTGTTCTAAACTAAGTTTTTTAAGATTGTTGTAGAGTTCTATAAGTTGGTTGAGTTGAAGGCATTGATTATTTGCCTTACAAATTGAAGATGCTTTATTGATATTACCCCCAACACCAATAGCTATTATTTTTTGGGTTGCATTGATATTTTTAATGAGCGTTGATTTAATTTTTTCTATATCATTGGGTTCGAGACCTTTTTTTAAAGTTCTTAAGGTGCCCAAATTAAATGACTCGGCATAAACAAGTTGTTTATTATTAAAAAAACTTATTTCGGTAGAGCCGCCCCCCACATCGATATACATATAATTAAATTTAGGATCGAGATTATCAGCAATATGGCTATCAAAAGTAAGTTTTGCTTCTTTGTTACCGTCAATAATTTCAATATTTAAATTCGTAAATTTTTTAACTGCGGCTAAAACACTTTCCTTATTACTGGCATCTCGCATGGCGCTTGTTGCAATAACAAAATAATGTTTAACATCATAAATATTTAAGATATCTTTAAAAACTTTGAGCGTATTTATTAATAAAGTTTGGCGATTTTCGGTAATTTTTCCAAATTCAAAAACATCTAAACCTAATCTAACAGGGATTCTTAGAAAATTTGTTTTAATAAAAATATCAGTGCCATCGGCAAGTTTTTTATATTCGTGTATAAGAAGTCTAGCAGCATTGCTACCAATGTCAATGGCACCTATTTTCATTTTAGATTTAATTTTAATAATGATATTATTTGTTCTTGACTTCTCATTTTGGGTTGATTGTTTATTACATATTGGTTCGAGAGGTTCTTGTCTAAAAATCTTGCTTTTACATTATCTTTAAGTTGTAAATTAAGAAAATCAAGAATTTGGTTTTGAATAGTAGTATCGGAAACTTTTAAAGTGGCTTCGATGCGATGGTCGAGATTTCTAACCATCCAATCGCTTGATGAAATATAAATAAGAGGATTCCCTTGATTATGAAAGGATATTATACGAGAATGCTCTAAATAATTATCAACAATACTTATTGCAGTAACATTGTGTAGCCATTCTTTTTGGGGTATGATAGCGTAAATTCCACGAACAATTAAATTAATTTTTACGCCACATTTAGCGGCATGAATAAGTTTAGACATCAGTTGGATATCGTTAAGCGCATTCAATTTAATTGTAATTTCAGCTTTTTTTTGATTTTTAAAATTAACTATTTCATTATCAATAAGATTAAGCATTTTTTCTCTTAACAGAGTAGGACATGTTATTAAAAATTTGAAGCTTTTAAGTTTAATTTTTAGTTTGTGAAGAGGATTTTTTAAGTAGTTAAAAAAATATTCAAATTCTTTTATTATTTCTTTTTTTGAGGTCATTATTAAATGATCAACATACACTTTAGCAGTATTTTCATTAAGATTTCCGGTGCTAATAAATCCATAATTTTGCCATTTAGAATTTATTTTTCTTTTAATGAAACATATTTTAGCATGAATTTTTTTATCGGGGAAACCAAGTAAAACTGTAATACCTTCTGTTTCAAGTTTATCGCGCCAATTTAAATTATCTTCTTCATTAAATCTGGCACGTAATTCAAGAAATACAAAAACTTTTTTACCATTTCGGGCGGCATTTATTAAAGCATTGATTATTTTTGAATTAGAAGCAAGGCGGTAAATTGTAATATTAATTTCTTTAACACAAGGGTCCATAGCGGCTTCAATAAGAAAATCAATAACAGATCTAAAAGACTGGTAGGGAAAGGTTAACAGAATATCTTGTTTTGCTAAAACTTTACTTATTTGCATATTATTGTTTAGGTCAATATGATTATTAGATACCATATTATTAGGAAGGTTTCTTGTTGTGTTAAATACATTAGGGAAATTCATAAAATCTTTAAAATTATGAATTTTTCCACCAGGTATCAAGGCATCTTTGAGAGAAAGTCTGAGTTTTCTTATAAGAAAGCCTACTAATAACGAATCCATTTGACTATCATAAACTAAGCGCGTGGGTTTTCCTAATCTTCGAGATTTTATACCAATTCTAATTTGGTCGGCAACATTAGTTTTTTTATTTGAGATATCGAAGTCATAATCGGCGTCTTTAGTAATTTTAAAAGTATGCGATCTAAATTTTTTAAATCCTAAAAATCCAAATAAAAAGGGTAGATTATAGCTAATAATATCTTCAAGGAGAATAATTTCGGTTCGATTAGGTTTAGAGTTTGGTAATTTTATAAAGCGCGGATATATTTTATTTCTAGGTATTTCGATCATTGCAAAACTAGGATGTTCGTCATTTTTTTGCATGGATATTCCTAAATAAAGGGCATAGTCGTTACAATAAAGTTTGGTTTTATTATTTAATAGTATTGGAGTTATCAACGTTTCAATATCATTAGAATACAGTTCGGTAATAAATTTTTTTTGAATATTAGTTAATTTATCATTTGTTACAATAAAGATATTTTTTTTATTCATTTCGGACACAATATTATTCCAGATTTTAGAAAACTGAAACTGTTGGTCTAAAACTATTTGGTTTACATTTTCCAAAATGTTTTGTGGATTGCCAATGTATTCGGTATGGTTAATTTTGGGATTCTGAACAAATTTTTTAAGAGCACTAATTCGAACTCTAAAAAATTCATCTAAGTTATTAGAGAAGATACCTAAAAATTTTATTCTTTGTAAAATTGGGGTTGTGATATCTTTAGCTTCTTGTAAAACGCGTTCATTAAAGCTAAGCCATGAAATATCACGAGGTATAAATTGTGGTTTGGGCATTTGTTAAAAATTGTGAATGTTTTAAAATAGCACCTAGTCTGTACTTAACATAATATAAATTATAGGAAAAACTTTGTTTCAATTTAAGTGTATTTTTAATTATAAATTTGGATACAGAGGAAAACTTTCCATAAACTTAGCTACTCGATCTTTAAGCATTTTCAAATAATTTAAATCATTGTGATTTTTAAGAGCCTCATTAATAAAATCGACAATACAATGCATATTATTTACTTTAAGTCCTCTTGAAGTGATTGCTGGAACCCCAATTCTAATTCCAGATGTTGTAAAGGCAGATTTATCATCATAAGGCACCATATTTTTGTTTACAGTAATTCCGGCATGTCCTAAAGCAATTTCGGCTTGTTTTCCAGTGATGTTTTTATTTCTTAAATCTATAAGCATTAAATGGTTATCGGTACCGTTGGAAACTATTTCGTAACCTAAATGTTTAAGTTCTTTAGCCATCATTTGAGCATTTTGAATAATATTATGGGCATAGCTCGTAAAACTTTCGTCTAACACTTCTTGAAAAGCTACGGCTTTAGAAGCAATAATATGTTCTAAAGGACCTCCTTGTGTTCCGGGGAAAACGGCAAGGTCGATAATTTGGCTCATCATTTTTAAATTTCCTTTGAGATCAGTTAAACCGAATGGATTGGGGAAATCTTTTTGCATCATAATAATTCCACCACGTGGTCCTCTTAGTGTTTTATGGGTAGTAGAGGTAACAATATGGCAGTGTTGGAAGGGTGAATTTAGTAGGTTTTTGGCGATTAATCCAGCTGGGTGGGCAATATCAGCCATAACAAGTGCATTTATTTGGTCGGCCACTTTTCTGATTCTTTCATAATCCCAATCTCGGCTATAAGCACTGGCACCACAGATGATTAACTTAGGTTTATTTTGTAGCGCTTTTGTTTCTAACTCTTCATAATTAATTAAACCTGAATCTTTATGAACAGTATATTGAATGGGTTGATATAGTTTACCACTAAAATTTACTGGTGATCCATGTGTTAAATGTCCACCCATACTTAGGTCTAACCCCAAAAAGATATCATGCGGTTTTAAGACTGCGCTCAAAACAGCCGCGTTTGCTTGTGCACCGCTATGGGGTTGTACATTAGCGTACTCAACATTAAAGATTTGTTTTAGTCGTGAAATTGCCAAATTTTCAACTTCATCAACAACTTCACAACCGCCGTAATAGCGTTTGCCAGGATAACCTTCGGCGTATTTATTGGTTAAAATACTTCCCATGGTTTGAATAACGTCTAAACTGGCAAAATTTTCAGATGCAATAAGTTCGATACCATGCCTTTGTCGTTCAAGTTCGTTTTGAATTAAATTTTTAATAATTATGTCCATAATACAATTTTATTTGCAAAAATATATATTTTTTTGAAACATTTTATAAAATAGTACAAAATATTTGAGTCAATTAAGATTTTTAAAGAACTAATGTGTAAATTTGCATTAAAAATATCGTTTTATTGATTTAATTCAAACAATGGTTAATAAACTAAATAAAGTTTTACAAAATATGATTGTTCAAATTGAACAAAATAGAACTGAAATTTTAAAAATCAATTCGCAAGACGTGGCATTATGTTCAAAAGCTGATATTGCATTATATGATAGGTTGATTTTACAAGATAAGAATTTAGATGCGATGATTCAATCTTTAAAAAACGTTATATTAAAGGAGGTACCTTTTGGTAAAAGTATTTATAGTTATCGACATGACAATGGTTTGCTAATTGAAAATAAAACTGTCCCATTTGGAACCGTTTTAATTATATATGAATCGCGTCCCGATGTAACTGTTGAAGCTACGGCAATCGCCTTAAAATCTGGCAATAAAATATTATTAAAAGGAGGAAAAGAAGCCAGAAAAACCAATTTATTTTTGCATCAATGTTGGTTAAATGCTTTAGAACTAAGTGATATGGATAACAATTGGATTGTTTATTTAGATTTAAATAGGCACAAATTTCAAGAATTTTTAGAAGACTCCAGCAATTCCATTGATTTAATAATTCCTAGAGGGGGCATTGCGTTGCTTGAATATGTTCAAAAAATTGCTCGATGTCCTGTTATTACCAGTGGCAGAGGCAATAATTTTTTATATATTTCAGAAGAAGGGGATTTACAGATGGCAAAAAAAATTATAATAGCTTCAAAAATTTCAAAAATTTCAGCATGTAATGCTTTAGATAAGGTGTTAATTAATAAAAAAATATCTAATATATTTAAGGAAGAGTTGTTAGAAGTATTAAGAAATGAAGGCGTTGAAGTGATAGAAGAAGCCAATGATACGCTATTATGTGAAGAGTTTTTAGATTTAAAAATTTTGGTATTGCGTGTTAAAGATATGATGACAGCTATAAACATGATTAACAAATTTTCTGGAAGGCATTCGGCTACAATTATTACGAAGAACGCTAATGAAGCCCAACAATTTTTTGAATTAGTAGATTGTGCGGCAGTTTACCATAATGCGTCCACGAGGTTTACGGATGGATTTCAATTTGGGTTGGGGGCAGAAATGGCAATTAGTACATCAAAGTTACATCATAGGGGCCCTTTGGGTATAGAACATCTTGTTACAAATAAATGGCAAATAAAAGGACATGGACAGGTTAGATAAGCCAATCATTTTATTAAAATTAGGTACAGCCACCTTAACCCAAGGGGGTGACAAAATTTCTAGGGCTAAACTAGAAGACATCGCGAATCAGGTTATAGTACTTAGAAAAAATTATTACATTATACTAGTATGTTCTGGGGCAATTGCGGCGGCAAAGCAATTTATAAAGTTAGAGCATTTAGGCAATGAAATAAAAGAAAAACAAGCATTAGCAGCAATTGGACAACCATTTTTAATGCGACTTATTTCTGAATCTTTTAGAGATTTTAAAATTTCGATTGGTCAATGTTTATTATCGAATTACGATTTTGAAAATTCTCATTCAAAAGACAATATTTTCAATACGATTTCGGTGTTATTAAAAAATAATATTTTACCAGTGATAAATGAAAATGATACAACTGCCACCGAAGAAATTAAATTTGGTGACAACGATAAATTATCTGCTTTAGTGGCTTGTTTATTTAAAGTCAATAAATTAATTTTAGCCAGTAATACGTATGGTGTTTACGATGATAGCATGAACACTATTGAAACAATTTATAATTTGAATGATGCTAAGAAATATATTTTATTAGAAAAATCAAGTCAAGGTACTGGTGGCATGCAAAGCAAACTTGATGCTGCTAAAATTGCTTTAAAAGAGAACATTGAAACTTGGATTATTAATGGTCATGATACTAATTTTTTATTAAATGTTTTTGATGGTCGTTCTAAATATACCAAAAT
Organism: Alphaproteobacteria bacterium; assembly: GCA_030053915.1. Classification (GTDB taxonomy): domain Bacteria; phylum Bacteroidota; class Bacteroidia; order Chitinophagales; family Chitinophagaceae; genus JASGCT01. The sequence goes on along the minus strand of JASGCT010000024.1, from coordinate 14,278 downwards.
TTTAAGAAAATAAACTACATACTTAACAATTTTTCTGCAACCGATTTAGACGGGCTCTCTGTGCATTTTAATAAAATTTTTAAGGTTTTATAATGTTGAATCATGGTCATTTTTTCAGCGGGATTGTTTGCCAATCGGTTTAAATGATAGAGCAAATTATTGGTATTAAATTCATTTTGAATGAGTTCTGGGACGGCTTCGATGTTTAAAATTAAGTTAATCATTGCTATATATTTAATTTTTACAAATAATTTAGCTAACAAAAAGGTAAGCCAACTTGTTTTATAACAAACAATCATAGGGGTTTCCAAAAGGGCTGTTTGCATTGTAGCAGTACCACTTGTAACGAGTGCAAATTGTGCGTTTTTAATTAAAGAATAACTATCATCGTAAATAATAAAAACGTGGGGATGATGGGTTAGTAATTGTTGATAAAAGCCTTGTCCATTGATACTTATTCCAGCGACAATAAACTGAAATTTATCTTTTAGATGAGTACTTAATTCTAAAAATTGGGGTAATATTTTTTTTATTTCTTGTTTACGGCTACCTGGTAGCAATGCAATAATTGGCTTAGTTTCATGATAAGTGTTCAATATTTTATCTTCTAATTCTTCAAGTAAAGGGCTACCTACATAGCATATTTCCCATTGCCAGTTTTTTTTAAAATAATCTTTTTCAAAAGGTATAATTGATAATAAGAGGTCGATATTTTTTTTCATTTGTATTACCCTATTCGCTTTCCAAGCCCATACTTGCGGTGAAATATAATAGGCGGTTTTAAAGCCATTATTTTTTGCCCACGCCGCCATTTTTAAATTGAAGCCTGGGTAATCTACAAAAACAACGAGGTCTGGTTTAAAGTTTAAAATATCTGTTTTACAACGTTTAAAATTTTTTAAAATTTCAGGTAAATTTTTTATAACTTCCCAAAATCCCATAAAAGCAAGCTCTTTATAATGTTTAACAATTTTACAATCTTGAGCTTGCATTAAATCGCCCCCCCACCCTTGGCAAATAACGTTGGGATTAATGCTTTTAAGGTATTTTAATACATAACTTGCATGTAAATCGCCACTGGCTTCGCCAACTATAAAATAAAATTTTTGATTATTAAACATGCCATTATATTAAGAATATACACAAAATTAACAATAAAAATAAAATTAATTGATCTTTTAATTTATTTTTTTTAAAATATTTCAAAAGTTAGGATTAAATTAATATTTTATTAATTTGATAATTTTGCTTCCAAAGTTGGTTTTAAGTTCAAGTATTAAAATGCCTTTATAGCCATAAAGTTGTGAGATTGTACTATAATAAATGGTTTCATTTATTTCTCCAATTTGGGTATATAGTTTTGTAAAGTTATACACTACCCCGCCCCGATCGTTTACAAAATTAAAGCTAACGGTACTGGCTTTAGGTAAATTGAATTTTATATTGATTTGTGATGAACTTGGGTTGGGATATGCTTTATTTAAAACAAAATTAACAGAATCTATATCAATAGTATCTATTGGATTCGGTGGGGGTACGATTGTTGTATCTTTTTTGGTTGTATCTATGGGTTGTGAAGGAACTGTATAGTTTCTAAAATTTTTATTTGTAACAAGATGAAATTCGCCAGGTTTAAGACTAATTTGATTGTTATAACTTGTTACAAGTAAGGTGGTATCTTTAAAGTAATCATACCAAATACCTATAGCAGGGAAATTGAGCGTAGCTGTTTGTGGCTGCTGTGCGTAATTACCGAAAGCGATGAGGCGAATAGAATCAGAATAAATAGTCATATATTTTATAAAACCGCTATATTGGTAATTAAAATTAGGGTTAATAAAAGATTGGGAGAAATTGGCATTGGTTTTTAATTTAGCAAATTCAGAAAAATATTTTAAAAGTTTTTGTCGGTTGGTATCTTGTAAATAATTCCATAGAATGGGTTTATTACTTAAGCGGCAGTTATTATTTACGGTTCCGTTTCCACAATCGTTAATCGATTTATCATACCCATACTCACCAAATTGCCACATCATCTTTGGTCCTGGAGTGAGTGCCCAAAACATTGTATTCATAGTCATATTGTTTAAGGAATTGACGAGATTATTTTTTACAAAACTTGTACCAAAATTTAAATTATTATACATAATTCTTTCTTCATCGTGGCTTTCTTGATAGCTTACTAAATTAAGATTATTGCCCCAACCTCTAGCTTTAGAGCTTAGCCCCCAACTGAAGTCGTTATTGTTTGAATAGCCTTGTGAGGCTTGGCTCATGTTATAATTTGCGTTTCCCCAAAGCATCATACCATAATTTGCTAATTCTACTTCTTCTGAATTTTCAGCAAAATGTTCTAGAATACAATAGGCGTCTGGGCTAAAGGTTCTTAATGTGTCATAATAATTTTTCCAAATTTTAATTCTTGAAGCGTCGTATTTTCCCCATAGGTCAACATTATCGCCAGAAAACACTTGTGTAAACCCTTTAGATAAATCGAATCGAAATCCATCAAATTTAAATTCTTTTATCCAATATTCCATAACTCTTTTAGTTAAATATTGGGTTGCAGGTGATTCATGATTAAAATCATTGCCAACATTAAATGGGTGTTTAGCTATTGGATTTAGCCAAGGGTTATTAGTAGCGGGGCGATTATTGATTGCATCCCAATATAATTGCGCTAATGGGCAAGAACCAAAGCAATGGTTTAGTACCATATCTAAAATGACGGCTATGCCTTTACTATGACAACTATCAATAAATTCTTTTAAGGCATATTCGGTTCCATAGTATTTATCGACAGCAAAAAAATAATTGGGATTGTAACCCCAACTTTCATTACCTTCAAACTCGCTTATAGGCATAAGTTCTATGGCATTAATACCTAAATTTTTAAGATAGTTTAAGGTGTCGATAAGTGTTCGATAGCTGTGTGTGCTTACAAAATCGCGAACCAATAATTCGTATATGATTAAGTTTTTTGAATTAGGTTTGGTAAACGTGTTATTTTTCCAAACATATTGTGGTTTGGCAGTTTGAATAATGCTTACAATACCAGATGTTAAGCCAGTTGGATAGGGTTTTAAGTTTGGATAGACAGTATTTGGAATATAGGAGTCGTTCCAGGGATCTAACACTTTATTGGTATAAATATCCCCAACCTTTAAAGTTCCATCAACCAAAAATTGGTAGGCATATTCAACATTTGGTTTTAAACCGCTAATTCTTATCCAAAATCTTTGTGAATCTGGTGTTAGGTTCATAATATAGTTTGAGTTTTCGGTCCAATTATTAAAGTCGCCAAGTACAACCATGCTTTTTTTAAAGGGTGCATATTGAACAAGGATCACACTGGTGTCACCACTTTCGTAATTAATCCCATCACGAACATTGGGGGGTAATGCTTTAAAAGTGCTTGGTGGATAAATCAAAAATGAGACGGTATCATTTTTGTTTGTTAGATTATAATTTGATTTGAGAATGATGGTTTGAAGACCAGAATTTGTTATTGGGGCTTTAATATTAATATTTTGGTTATTGAAATTAGCACTAATTAGGGTACCATTATGATATAATTCTAAATTAGAATTTTTATTAGTAATGCCTTGAATTTGAATACTATCGCCAATTTTTATATTAATTGGTTCTAAAATGGGGTTATAAGTTGGTTGGAAGGCTGGGGTAATTATTTTGGCATTAAGATTGGTATCAAAGACGTTAAGATACATATCTGAGCCGTCAGAATTGGTAAGTTTAATTTGTCCGTTACCAGACCGAAATAAAATAACAATTTTATTAATTTTTTCGTTTATATTCGTTAAGCCAAAATATTGGCGTAGGTTTTGATTAATAGAAAATTGCCATTGATAATTAGATATTTTAGAGGCTTGTGCGGCAGGATTTGCTGTGCCCCATGTAAATTTTACATATTTCCAGTCGGCACTAGACGTTGACAAGCTGGTTATGACGCCAATATGAACATAGACATTTTGGTTATAATTTATAAATGCTTTGTTTCCGAAATTTGTATTGGCAGTGATGGTTAGGTTAGAGGTGTTTTCAGTAAAAAAAAAGGGGCTGGGAGTAAGTAATTGTGCGGCGCTTCGGAACGCAAATACATTGAAAAAACAGCACAATACTATAAATTTAAAAGAACCTATTTCAATTTTCATTATTATTATTTTAATCTTTTAGCAAAATTAGCATTTAATTTTTAAAAATATAACATTCTATAATAATATTATTTATTTTTAAGCTATTTTATAAATGATATTGGTTTATTGTTTCGTTTTATTTTCATTGTAGTATTGTTAAACGTTTGTAAAACGGCATGATTTATACTAAACAAATAAAACTTAAAAGAGTAAAAAAAATTATAAAATATTTGAATTTTGGTAGGCTAAAATAATTTTTTTAACAAGTTTATGCCTTACAACATCCGTTTCATCTAGTTTAATAATTTCTATACCTTCTATGATTTTTAATAGTTTACAAGCCTTTTCTAAACCTGAATGAATATTTTTAGGGAGGTCGATTTGGCTTGGATCTCCAGTGATAATAGCTTTTGCGTTGGGACCTAATCGAGTTAAAAACATTTTAATTTGTAGGTCGTTAGCATTTTGAGCTTCATCTAAAATAATAAAAGCATTATCAAGGGTTCTACCTCTCATATAAGCTAAAGGTGCTATTTCAATAATTTTATTGGTTAAATAATATTGAATTTTTTCAAGAGACAACATATCTTCTAGTGCATCATATAATGGTTTTAAGTAGGGGTCAATTTTTTCTTTTAAATCTCCTGGCAAAAATCCTAAGTTTTCACCAGCTTCAACGGCTGGGCGGGTTAATATTATTTTTTTTACAAGTTTAAATTTTAAAAATTTTACCGCTAAAGCAACGGCAGTATAGGTTTTACCTGTTCCGGCTGGTCCAACAGCAAAAACAATATCATTTTTTTCTGCTGCTTCAATCATTTTTTTTTGATTCCATGTTTTAGCTTTGATTATTTTACCATTATTTCCTGTTAAAATAATATCTTTATGATGGGTTTCGGAAAATAATTTACAATTTAAATTTTCTGGCTCGTTATTAATAATGGTTTCAAAATCTTCATAAGATATGGTTTGATTTTTTTCAATTAAATGAATTATTAATTCTATTTTTTCTTTTAAGTCTTGCACGAACGAGGATTGACCAGAGAATTTTATTTTATGTCCACGAGCTACTATTTTTAAACTTGGAAATGCTTTTTTTATCATTTCTAGTTTATGGTCGTTAACTCCATAAAATTCTAGAATTGAAATTTGATTAAATTCTATAAAACATTCATGCATATTATCAATTTAAAAATAATTTTAAAATTCAAATTATTAACTTTTAATATCATATAAAATTTATATTTCTTTTAATTTATCAATGGTCATTAAAGGTTTTTCTGATTTAAAAACAGTATTTCCTGCAACAAGGATCGAAGCACCTGCATTTTTAATTTCAGCCGCATTTTCTAAAGTTACCCCACCATCAACTTGAATGTCAAAATTTATCTTTAATTCATTTTTAATAATTTTGAGTTCTTTAATTTTTTCAATTGAACTAGCAATAAATTTTTGTCCGCCAAAACCGGGTTGCACGCTCATTAAACATACAAAATTTATTTTTTTAAGATAGGGAACAAGCTCTTGAATAGGAGTTTGAGGGTTGATAGCGATGCCACACAAAATACCACATTGTTTTACAAGATTAATAGACGATGCAACATCTTGTGTTTCTATATGAAAACTGATACTATTAGCGCCAGCTTGATAAAATTTTTCGATATATAAATTGGGTTTCGTTATCATTAAATGCACATCAAAATGTTTATGTGATAATTTACGACATTGTTCAATAATTGGTATTCCAAAACTAATATTTGGTACAAAAATGCCGTCCATCACATCTAAATGTATCCACTCGGCATTCGATTTGTTTAACCAGCTAAATTCGTTTTTAAGTTGAGTAAAATCTGCTGAAAGCAAAGATGGTGCAATAATTGTATTCATATTAAATCATTTTTTCTATAATTCCCCCTCCAACAACTTCGTTTCCTTCATAAAATACTGCACTTTGTCCTGCCGTGATTCCTTTAACGTCTTCCTGAAATACGACTCTCAAATGTCCATTAGTTTCAACAAACAAATTGCTTAACATACCGCTATCTTTATATCGTATTCTTGTTACAACTTGCATACCATTTTCTATAAAAGGGTATTTTATAAAATTTGTTTTAGAAACCAGCATCGAATTTCCTAATAATTCCGACTCTTCACCTAAAACAACTTCATTTGTTTCTGGTTTAATTTGTATAACATAAATGGGCTTTCCAAAAGCAATATCTAATCCTTTACGCTGTCCTATGGTATAAAACGGATAGCCTTTATGTTGACCTAGTTTTTCACCTAATTTGTTAATAAACCATCCACCTTGTAGGGATTGAATTTTGTCGGGTTCTTTATGGTATAAAAATTCTCTATAATCGTTATTAGGAATAAAGCAAATTTCATAACTTTCTAATTTTTTGGAGAGATTTTCGTAACCAAAATCCAAAGCCATTTTTCTGATGTCGGTTTTAAGATATTTTCCTAAGGGTAATAGGGTTTTTTTTAAAACGTCTTGACTTAGACCCCAAAGCACATAACTTTGATCTTTTTTATCATCAATACCTTTTTTAATAACATAGCGATCATTTGATTGTTGAACAATTTGAGCATAATGCCCCGTAGCAATATAAGCACAACCTAAAGTTTCAGCCTTTTTAAGTAATGCGTTCCATTTAATATGCGTATTGCACATGATGCAGGGATTGGGTGTTCTACCAGCTAAATACTCATCAACAAAATTATCAATTACCGACTGATTAAATTCTTCACGAATATCAAAAATATAATGTGGGAACCCCTTATCCACGGCTACTTGTCTGGCATCATAAAAAGAATCTAAATTACAACATCCTGTTTCTTTACCTTTGGTAGTAAACGTGCTGTAATCCCAGGTTTTCATAGTTATTCCAATAACCTCGTATCCTTGTTGATGCAGCATTAAAGCCACAACAGTACTATCTATGCCACCACTCATGGCTACTAACACCTTATTAGGATTTATATTTGTAATAGATTTCATAAAATAACTAACATAACTAATAATATTTTTAAATAAGATACCATTTGATTTTTTTATAAAACATAGCTCATATTATTTTGAATTGGATAATTTTAAAATTAGATTAAACTCGTCTTCAGTAACAGACTGTACGGATAATCGTCCATGTTTAATTAATGACATATTTTTAAAATTGGGAATTGTTTTTATAAAACTTAAACTTATAGGTTTCTTTAATTTCTTTAAGGGTTTAATATCTACAACTACCCAATTAGTGTCTTGCGTTGTTGGGTCTTGATAATATGTTTTAATAATTTCAACGATTCCTACAATTTCTAAGCCTTCATTGCTATGATAAAAAAACGCTTTGTCACCAACTTCCATAGTTTTTAAATTATTTCTGGCTGCATAATTTCTAACGCCGTCCCAAAAAGTCCATGCATCTTTCTGGAGGTCGTCAAACGAATATTTAAATGGTTCCGATTTTAAAAGCCAATATTTCATAGTTATAATTGTAAATTTAATCTTCTAATTCTGTTTTTGATGTTGAGTCTTCAGGTGTTATTGAAGGTTCTGGATTAATAAATTGGGTAGCATTTTCAAAATAGTTAGGTGGTTTCACAAAAAATTGGTTTTTCTTCAATTCCGGTTTTTTTAGAAAAAGGTCATGAAAAAAATACCCCCAAATTGGCAATGCACCATGTGCGCCTTGACCCCAATATTCGCTACTAAAAACAAAACTTCTATCATCACACCCTACCCACGCGCCTGCTAAAATTTGTGGTGTATATCCAATAAACCAAAGATCTGAATTATTATTAGTAGTTCCTGTTTTTCCTGCAATATCATTAATTCCAATATCGTATCCCCAAATACTAGCACCGGTTCCTTTTAACATCACACCTTGCATCATTGAAATTATTGAATAAGCGGTGTTTTCAGTAATAACTTTTTTTCGTTGTGGCGAATAACTTGCTAAAATATTGCCGTTTTTATCTTCGATCCTTGAAATATAAAAAGGTTTCGTATTATAGCCATTACCTGGAAACATTGAAAACGCTTGAAGCATTTCAATCATAGACACTTCTTCAGCACCTAAAGCTAAAGACGGGTATGGATCAAGTTCTGAACTAATGCCGCAATTTCGTAGATAGTCAATAAATTTTATAACCGAATGATTGGCTTCCGGATCCACATTTTTAAGAATAAAAGCGGACGCACAATTTTTAGATTCTGCTAAGGCTTTAGCCATTGTCATTGTTTCACCACTACAAGAACGTGAAGTTGCAGGTACTTTATTATAACCATCGAACTCCTGTTGTACGTCTTCTACAAGTGTGTTTGGTGAAAAACCAGCTTTTTCTATTGCAAAACTATATAAGAGCGGTTTCATGGTTGACCCAACCTGCCTTTTGGTGTTAACATTCACGTGGTCAAATTTAAATGTTTTAAAATCAATTCCACCCACCCAAGCTTTAACTTCACCAGTTTGAGGGTCGGTAACTAAAAATGATGACTGCAAAATCGATTTATAATATTTTATAGAGTCTAAAGGTGACATAAAAGTATCAACATTACCAGAATGATTCCAAGAAAACACATTCATTAAGGATGGCGTATTAAAAACTTTCATACACGCTGCCTCATTAAGTCCTGCATTTTTTAAATTTTGCCAACGATTTGATTGTTTTATTAAAATTTGAATATAGTCTTTTGATTTTGATTTCCAAATGAGGCCATTTTTAATATTTTTATCATTGTTGAAATATGATTGCAATACCTTAAGATGTTTATGAACTGCTTCCTCAGCAATTTCTTGATAGAGCGGATCAATAGTAGTATAAATTTTCAGCCCATCTTTGTAAATATCATAACTTTCACCATTTTGTTTTTTATGTTCTTTACACCATTTTTTTAGTTCTTCACCTAAAACCATTCTAAAATAGGGCGCTAACCCATTGTTTTCATCTAATTTTTTGAAATATAATTTGATAGGCTCTTTTTTTAGAATAGTAGCTTGGGATTTCGTAATGAAATTTTGATCGGCCATTCTATTAATCACTAAATTTCGTCTTTCTAATGAAAGTTTGGTATTTTTTCGAGGATTATATAATGATGGCGCATTAATCATGCCTATCAATAAGGCCGCCTCATTAATATTTAATTGTCGAGGTTCTTTCTGAAAAAATGTTACTGCAGCATTTTTTAATCCAAAAACATTTTCGCTAAACACAACCGAATTTAGATAAATTGTTAAAATCTCTTGTTTTGTAAAATAACGTTCAAGTTTTATTGAAATAATAAGTTCTTTCAATTTTTGAAAGACCCTTAAAAACTTGTTACGGGTATTCCAATTTTCAGTAAATAAATTTTTGGCAGTTTGTTGTGTTAAGGTTGAAGCACCACCTTTTTTACCTAAAAAAAGGACAGCTCTTATCAAGCTTTCAAAATCTATTCCATTATGCAAATAGTATCTTTTGTCTTCTGTACTAATTAAAGCACCTAAAATATTATTATTTAATTCATTGTAATTAAGTGTAATTCTATCATTATAATAATATTTGCCAATTGGGGTACCATCATTTCCAAAAACCTGACTTGTAACTTGTGTTGTTGGATGTTCAAATGCTTTAATATCGGGCATATCAAAAATCCAACCATTGGCTAAACACGTAATTAAAAGTATAAAAATAAACAAACCTAAAAAATAAAGGCGCCAATACCAAATAACAACACGATATTTAGATTTATTTTTAGACATGTAAGTACATTTTAAATTAAAGCACAAAATTAATTAAAAAAAATCAAATTATTTGTATTAATAAAAATAATTGATAAAACACATCCTATAAAACATCATAATAACAGCTTTTTTACATTATAATATTATAGTTTAATACGATAATTATATAATATTCAGTTTAAATAAAAAAATATTTCTACTTTCTATATTAATTCTTAAATTTTATTTACCTTTGTACATATTTAAAACCACTATGAAAATTTTAATAAATTCTATATTATAGAATATAAAGACTATAAAAGATATGAATAAAAATGATAATTTATGGGTTATAATACCTGTGTATAACGAAGCGTTAAATATTAAATCCGTAATAGAAACATGGCACAATGTATTAAAACCCTTAGAGATAAATTTTAAATTTTGTTTGTTAAATGATGGAAGTACCGATAATACAATGTTTGTTTTAAAAGAACTTGAAAGTCAATTCTCAAATATTGTATTAATAGATAAAACAAATACCGGACATGGACAAACTTGTTTATATGGTTATAAATATGCACTTGAAAATGGCGCTGATTATATTTTTCAAATAGATAGTGACGGACAATGTGACCCCATGTTTTTTAAAAATTTTTTACCATTTATAACTCCCTCTAGATGCGTTTATGGATATCGATATAAAAGAGAGGATGGACGTCAAAGGATTTTCATTACTTTATTTGTTCCTATATTTACCTATATTGCCACTGGAATTTGGGTTAAAGATCCTAATGTTCCATATAGAATTATGCCAAAATCTGTATTAGAAAAATTTGTTTTTGAAATACCATTGGATTTTATTTTAGTTAATATTTTAGTTTCTGTTTGTTGTAAAAAATATTCTTCAATTACATGGGTTCCAATAATTTTTAGAGATCGAAAATTTGGAACGCCTTCTATAAAAAATTTCAAATTTATTAAACATGGATTTACCTTGGTAAACCAATTAAAATCTTTTATTAAAAAAGCAAGATAATGTATGATTATTTAATCGTTGGAGCTGGACTTTTTGGTTCTATTTGTGCATACGAACTTAATAAAATTGGTAAAAAATGTTTGATTATAGATAAAAGAAGTCATATTGGAGGCAACGTATATACAGAAAATATAGATGGGATAAATGTTCATAAATATGGACCTCATATTTTTCATACAAACGACAAAGAAATTTGGAATTATATAAATCAATTTGCTGAATTTAATAATTATATCCATAATATAACTACTATTTCAAATGGCAAAATGTATAATATGCCATTCAACATGAATACATTTAATCAAATTTGGAATACAATAACACCCCTAGAAGCCAAAAAGAAAATAGAAGAACAAATTAAAAAATTTGGTGTTAAAACACCAAATAACTTAGAAGAACAAGCCTTAACACTTGTTGGTAAAGATATTTATGAATTACTAATAAAAGGCTATACAGAAAAACAGTGGGGTTGTAAAGCAACCGAATTACCAGCTTTTATAATTAAAAGACTTCCAATACGATTTACTTATAACAATAATTATTTTTCAGATAGATACCAAGGTATCCCCTTGGGTGGTTATACTCAAATTTTTGAAAAACTTACTCAAAATATTGAAGTAAAATTAAATACTGATTATCTTAAAAATAGCTCCTATTTTAACAGCATTGCTAAGCAAATTATTTATTCTGGAAAAATAGATGAATTTTTCGATTATCATTTTGGAGCACTTGAATATAGATCGTTATCTTTTAAGACTGAACAATTAGAAATCGAAAATTTTCAAGGAAATGCCCAAGTAAATTATAATGATGTTAGCATCCCTTTTACTAGGATTGTAGAACACAAACATTTTGAATTTGGCACACAAAATTTCACAATTATTACTAAAGAATTTCCTCAAAACTGGGATAAAACCAAAGAAGCTTTTTACCCAATAAATAACGCATTAAATCAGAATTTATTTAAAAAGTACGAAGAACTTACCAAAACACAAAGTCAGGTATATTTTGGAGGAAGGTTGGGTGAATATAGATATTATGATATGCACCAAGTTATTGGTTCAGCTTTAACATATTTAAAGAAATTGAAGACCAACATATAACCAAATAGTCTAATAAAATAATTGCTTATACTCAAAGAAATTTGGTAGTATTTTGAAGATTTATTTATCTCGCATTTATGATTTGATTGCTTAATTGATCATCGGGGAATAATTCCAAATATTGTTGCGCATATTGTTTAGCTTCGCTTAATTTGCCTTGATTTGTTAAAATATAAGCATAATAATTCCAAATTCTAAAATTATTGGGGTCATATTGAAATGCTTTTGTAAAATAATCTGTAGCTAATGGAATATTGTTTTGTTGTATAGCCTGAAAACCATCTACATCATATGTATTCTCTCTTTTAACAACTACAGCCAAAGGCACATCATCTGCCTTTACTTCATATAGGGTACCTTTGGGCGGAAAATCAATTCTTAAAATTTCTGGTGCTACAAATATTGTACCAAAAATTCCATAATCCCAATTTAAACTAGCATATCCTAATTTAAAACCACATTGTACTAATTGAATTTTCGATTTAATAGAATCAGGAATATCCATAGTCCATAAATGAAGCCCAGCAGTATAACTAGCAATAATCATTTTATGATTAGAATCTCTTTTTAACAATTCTTTTTTAAATTCAGGATTATGTAATAACCATTCAAAAGCAGGTCTTGCCCCATTTTGTTGCGGGTCTGTTTCTTGTTGCAACCATCCCCCATTAGTACCACCAATAAATTCATTAAAATAAGCGGTTTGTAAAGGAAAATTTTTGAAATTCCAAAATGCAGTTTTAATAAAAAAAACTAAGGTCAGCCAAAAGAATATGTGAAAAAAAAGTTTGTTTTTAAATTCTAATAAGTATTTAAATCCCACTACAGAAAATATTATAATAAAAGGATAAACAAAGGTAATATGCCGCCATTTATCATACATTACGCCATGCGTTAAATATATCAAAACAATTGGGAAAAAAATGGAAAAAAATAAAACTATTAATAATAAACGATTATTTGATTTATTAAAGAAATTTAAAACTGCCAAAATGAATCCTAAAATCACAAAGATTGGGACAGTTATTAACAAATTTTTTATTAAATAATTACTCGGTAATTCGGTAGAAACATATACTTGACCATCAAATAAAACAGGTATTTTTTGTGTAAAATGACTAAATGCCGAAATACCATTAGTAATATGACTAAAACCTTCCATCCAAAAATTTGGATAAGAAAAAATTGCCAAAAGAAAACCAATTACCAAAGTAATAATCATAAACATTGCCTTTTTATAAAGTATTTTTTTAAAATTTTGAATAAAATCTTTTCTTGTAGTTTTATTAAATACAATAAATATTAAAAAATACATTAAAATATAACCCAATAATAAAATAGACCCTATTCTACTTAATGTTGCAATCAACATTGCCAAACCAATACCAACACTATTTTTAAAATGAAATTGACTAATTTTAGGATTATTAAAAAAGTTTATAAAATTATAAAAAAATAAAATAAAACCAAGCGCAAATGGGATATCTTTTAAATTACAATAAATAAAACCTAAATAAATAATCATCGGGGTATTTATAAAAAACAACCAACCTATTGTAGCCCATACCCACGAATCTGTGATTTTTTTAATGGAAAGACTCAAAAATAACCCAATCAAAATTGTAATAATACACCCTATAATAAATTTAATAGTAAAAATTTCTTTTAGATTAAAAAATAAGTTTGTTCCATAAGCTATGGCATTAAATATCATTCCATAATATTTTCCAGTATAATTGTATAAATCTTGCATTTTAAAGTCGGGTAAATCTAATTTTTTAAATGTAGTGTCCTTGCCTAATGTAACAAAATAATTATAAGTAGCTTCGCCATAACGATATTCAATAATATCATCACCGGAATTTGTAACCCTTATCTGATAGCGTTGTTGAATAAACAATAAACTAAATATTAAGAACACAATAAAATATGTTCTTGGATTATTAAAATTTGTATTAATTTTTTTTGATAAAGTATCTAACCAAACACTGGGTAGATTACTATTTTTTTGATGCGTTATTATAGGTTTGCTTTCGATATTGATAGCCTTTTTTTTTATCTTTTTTTTTGAGTCCATACTCTTGTATATAATTGGTTTTAATACAAACATGTTTGTATCTTAGCAAAGATATGATATTTTTTAATTTAAAATATTTTTTTATAATTTTTTTTCAAAATATTTAAAATAAATTGTACCTTGCGTTGAAATTAAATATTTTTTATGGATCTAATTATTTTAGACAAAATAAATAGTTGGCTAACTGGTAATTTTGACCA
>JASGCT010000023.1 GCA_030053915.1 Alphaproteobacteria bacterium | reverse complement strand
ATTATAGAGGCGATCAAGAAACAAGAGGGATTTTTAGATTTAAAACCCCTAAAAAGTAAAAACATGTCTTTTTATTAGACAATCGTTATGTTTATTTATAAAAACTTAGCGATTCTGTTTTAACAGTTACGTATTTCTACGCAAAATGTTGAGTATTTATACTTAATTTGATTTTTTTCAAAAAAACGAATTAACTTTGCACATAAATAATGAATCAAATGTTGAAAACTTTTACTAAATATATTAGTTTGAATCAAAAAAAACACTATCTTTGCAAAAAAATTTTAATTATATGAGTACAGAAAAAAATCAAAACAATGACAAAAGTCAAAACTTAGAAAAACTTAAAGCCCTTAAAATGACTATCGACAAGCTAGAAAAAGATTACGGTAAAGGCAGTGTTATGATGATGAACGAAAAAGCCAAAGAAACCATGGATTTTATTTCAACAGGTTCTTTAGGCTTAGATATTGCTTTAGGCTTAGGTGGTTTACCTCGTGGAAGAATTGTAGAAATATTTGGACCAGAAGCCTCAGGAAAAACAACAGTTGCCATTCATGTTATTGCCGAAGCTCAAAAAAAAGGGGGTATTTGTGCTATCATTGATGCGGAACACGCTTTTGACAGTACCTATGCCCAAAAACTTGGTGTTAATGTGGATAGTTTGTTAATTTCACAGCCCGATTATGGCGAACAAGGACTTGAAATTGCCGACCGACTCATCCTTTCAGGCGCTTTAGACGTAGTTGTTATAGACTCCGTGGCAGCACTTGTACCCAAAAGCGAACTTGAAGGCGATATGGGAGATAGCAAAATGGGACTACAAGCCAGATTAATGAGCCAAGCCCTTCGAAAACTTACCGCAACCATCAACAAAACAAATACTATTTGTATTTTTATAAACCAATTAAGAGACAAAATTGGCGTTATGTTTGGCAATCCCGAAACAACTACAGGCGGTAACGCTTTAAAATTCTACGCCTCAGTCCGTTTAGATATTCGCAGAATTCAACAAATTAAAGACGGTGATGTAGCCGTTGGTAATAGAGTTAAAGTTAAAGTTGTCAAAAACAAAATTGCCCCACCATTCAGAAATGCTGAATTTGATATAGTTTTTGGAGAAGGTATCAGCAAAGTTGGAGAACTCGTTGATTTAGGTGTTGAACATGGCGTTATTCAAAAAAGCGGTAGCTGGTTTTCGTATAATAATAATAAATTAGGACAAGGTAGAGATGCTATAAAAAAACTACTCAGCGACAACCCAGAATTAGCCATAGAAATTGAACAACTTATTAAAGCCAAAATTGCTGCTAAAGCCACAGAAGGTTTAAACCTTAATGTTGACTAATTCTATAAATTTATTTGTAAAACAAGGTGTTTACTAATACTAATGTACTATAAATTTAGTTTTTGTAAAAAGAATGTCTGTTATTAGCAACCCATTCGTATCCTTTGTCTCGCAAGTATTTTGGTAATATATATAAAACAATTGCCAGAAGCTTATAGTAAAACGACAAATTCCATAAAATCAATATTACAGCGCTTGATTTTATAAATATTACAGGCTTTTTTGGAGGTAACCCTTCTTGGTTTTCGTTAAAAACTTTAATGACAATGAGTGTTTTTTTACAAATGGATTCAAGGGCGTATTTTTTTAGAACTATTTTGCCTTCTTTTGAATCTTGAGCTATAAATTTAAACGAACCTTTGGTTCTTTTTGAAGACACGAAACGAACCCAATAATTACACATAGCACATTTGCCATCAAATAACAGAATATAACAGGGTTTGTTTTTCATAATAAGATTCTTTTTATAATCAACAAAAACAAGGGAGCTCTGCTATAAAACAGAAGAATATAACATGATTTGCTTTCATAACAACCACCTATTTATTAACACTTCGCTAGGTTGTGTCTTTAACCAGGAATTCTTGAAATATACTTGTTCATTTCGTTAATTTGGTCAACCAGTTGTTTGGTTTTGGGCTTACAATCTTTAGCCTTTCTAAAAAACATTTTAGCCGCCTTATATTCTCGCCGTTGAATATAAATTTGACACAACCCTAAATGTGCCATACTTTCGCTTTCTTTATCTGGAATACCAATTCTTAAAGCGTGTTTTAAATAGCTTTCACCTTCTCTAATATTGCCTTTTTGAATAGCCATCATCCCTAATTGTAATTTATTGGCACCGTCTGTTTCGGCGATAGACGACCCTATGCTTGAACTTTTTTTCAAATGCTTTTCTGCTGTTGCAAAATCTTGGTTTAACATCGACATGTTGCCCAAAATGGTATAATAAGTGGCTCTTACAGGTTTTATTAATAAGCCAGGATATTTGATAGATTTTAGGATTTTTTGCACCTCTTCAACCTGCCCTTTTTCCATTGGTTCTTGAATAAGGCGTAATGGTCCTATTAAAAAATGAGATACTAAACCAATAACACTTATTAAATATAACGGAAAAACGGGCCAAAAACTCGTATAAAAAACATTTAATAAAATCCCTAAAATAAGTGCCAGACAACTTAAAGACAATCGATACCGTATTAAAAAATTATAAAATTTCATAACTAAAAAGCAATTTTAATCACAAATTTAATGATTTTTAATCACAATTTTAACGAAACCTCATTTATTTTGTTTTAAATATTAAAAATGACAATAAAATGACAATCTTTGGGGTTATATCATCGAAATTTGCCTAAACTTTTAAATGAAAATGTTAATCTTTGGTATTTTTTGCTTTATTCAAACAAATAGTCTTCTGGCAAAAAATCAGGTTTATTTAAACAAAAAGAAACCCACGAGTTCCAAACGAGACACAGCCCAATTAGACGAAGTTGTTATTACTGCCACCAAAACACTCCGAAAACTAAGTAATTTAACGGTGCCTGCAAATATTATTAATCAAAATTATATTAAACAAACCGCCTCTTATTTTTTACAAGACGTTTTAAGAGAACAAGCCAGCTTAAATGTCGTGTCGTATTTTGGAGATGCAGTACAAATACAGGGGCTAAGTGGCGATTATACACTTATTTTAATTAATGGCGAACCCTTGGTTGGACGAAACTCTGGCACCTTAGACCTTAGCCGTATTTCTATTGCCAATATTCAAAAAATTGAAATCGTAAAAGGACCTTCGTCTAGTTTATACGGCAGCGAAGCTTTGGCAGGGGTTATTAATATTATTACCAAAGACAACATCCCATCTAACTTAAAGGCTTTTGGACGCATTGGTAATTTCAACCAAATTCAAGCGAATATCCAAGGCAGCATTCAGGCTAACAAAATTAAATATATTGGTAGTGCCGACTATAGTTTTCAAAATGGGTTTACTGTTAAGCCTTTTACTGTAGGTCGCACCGCCACACCCATCACTCGAATTACCACCTCTCATAGTTTAGACTGGACTTTAAACACAAAACAGATATTACACGGCGATATTCGTTACAATTATAATAATTTAAAAAACGTTATTGAAACGACTAATTTAGGTACCACCACAATATCCGACGGCAGCGAAAACCAAAAAGATATAAATACCACTTTACGTTGGGATTATCAAATTTTAAAAAACTTAAAAACACAAATTAAATCCTATTATACCCTATTCCAAAGCCAGCAAAATCTTGTCAATCTAAGCGGACTTAACTATCAGGACGTTTTTAAACAATCTTTTTGGCGCCTCGAAAGTCAATCCAACTACACATTAAAAAAACTAGACTTTGTCTTAGGCTTTGGACAAATTATGGAACAAGTTAATACCAATCGATATGATTCTATCCGTGTTGAAAAAACGAATTTAGTAAAATATGTTTTTTTTCAAACAGAATGGTCGGTATTTAAAAACTGGACACTTATTGGTGGTATTCGATACGACAATAATCACCTCTATGCTTCGGCTTGGAGTCCTAAGCTTTCTACCTTAATAAAAATCAGTCCTTCTTTTCAAATCAGAGCCAGTATTGGTAAAGGCTTCAAGGCGCCAGATTTTAGACAACTTTATTTAAACTTTACAAATAATGCAGCTGGTAGTTATAGTGTTTTTGGAGCCAATTTGGCTGTTATTACAATTCAACAATTACAAAATGTAGGTCAAATAAGTTATACCAACGAGTTTTATAGCAAATTGAGCGCCTTGGTGCCCGAAGAGTCCGTTGGTGTCAACCTGGGGTTTAATTGGTTTTATAGTAAAAATTTTAGTGTCAAAACTAATTTTTTTTATAACAATATTGATAATTTTATTGATTCAAGATTGGTAGCCGTAAAAACAAATGGCGCTCAAATATTTAGCTATTTAAATATTCGAGAAATATTTACGCAAGGTGCTGAAATTGAAATCGTCAAAAAATTTAATATGGGCTTAGACTTAGAATTAGGGTATCAATATCTACAAACGGGCGATCGAGATGAAATTCAAAAAATCAAAAATGGGTTGGTGTTTACGTCTTCTTATAACAATGGTCATCTTTTTACGAAATCTATTACGCTTGCCGAGTACATTGGCTTGCCGTATAGAAGCCCGCATCAGGTAACGTTTAAAATATTATACACGTCTCAAAAGCAGTGGTTTGCCAATGCGAGGTTTTTTTATAGAAGTGCTTGGGGCTTTAATGACACCAATGGTAACGGCGTATTTGATGTTTATGACGACTTGGTTCCAGGCAATTATTTAATCAATATCGCCGGTGGCAAAACCTTTAAACTAAAATACACCTTACAAGGCGGTATTAATAATGTTACCAATTATGCCGACCCTTTAACACAACCGAGCCTTCTTGGCAGAAATTATTATTTAACTTTTACCTATTCTTTATTTTAAAATTTTATATATGAAAAAAAACCATGTTTTTATGTTTGCCCTTGTTGGGCTGTCTTGTTTAATGCTTTTAAACTCTTGTGTGAAGGTTGAAATTGGCGATGATACGCCAGCTCAAACCCAAGTATATCGTGACTTTTATAACTTGCCTTCAGATACTACCCAAATCGGAACCTCTGCTATGGGACAACCTATTTATTCTGGAAAATTTACTTTTTTCAGTCTTGATAGCAATAAAATTATTGCCTCCAGCGACAGTAATACCAATAAATGGGATCTCGCCTTTAGTGGCTCAACCGTTAGAGTCAATAGTGGCACAAGTGGTCCTGGAAATAGTGCTGGTTTTTTACAAATTGGACTTTTTGATACTACCCGAAATGTACCCAAAGACTCAACTTTTTATACTGACAATGGCACAACTCTGGCTTTTTCAAAATATAAAAGATGGTACACCTATGATGGTATTAATATGATACTCAAACCAACACCAGGAACCTATTTTATAATAAAGACGAACCAAAATTCGTATTGTAAGCTTCAAATCATTAGTTATTATAAAGACCAAATAGACGTTAAAAATGCTGCTGCTTTTGCAAATTATACCACACAACAAAAACTGCAAGCTCAAAGACTTATATCATTTCAAACACAATGTACAAGGAATGGCGGCACATATTGGGCGCCAGGAAATTAATTTTTTAAAAATATTTGTTTATTTTAAAAATAAGTACTATCTTTGCAAAAAAGGATAGGGAGTGTAGCTCAGCTGGTTTAGAGCATCTGCCTTACAAGCAGAGGGTCCGCGGTTCGAACCCGTGCACTCCCACAACGGTTTTTATCATCAATTCTATAACCCTCTTTGTTTAAAAAAAAATTGTTTTCATCTTAATTTCGAACTATTTTAATTACCCTCTAAAAAGCTGTCATCTCTTTTAGTTCTTAAATATGGGGGAGTAAATCGTCGAGTGCGACACCAGCTCTAAAAAGCTGTCATCTCTTTTAGTGCTTCAACCCTACTTTGAATGTCTGATAAGTTGATTTCTGTTAAGCGTTCAATACCAAATTTTTCTATACAATAACTTGCGGCGGCGGTTCCTTGAATTAATGCCATTTTAAACACCTCTTTATTAAGTTCTTTTTGTTGAGCAAGATAACCCATAAAGCCTCCTGCAAAGGTATCGCCACAACCTGTTGGGTCAAAAACAAGTTCCAAAGGAATTGCCGGTGCGCAAAACATAAAATCTTTGTGGAATAAAATAGCACCATGTTCGCCCTTTTTAACAATCACATACTTGGGTCCTAAAGACATTATTTTTTTTGCAGCAGCAACTAAAGATACTTCCTGGGTTAAAAGCTTGGCTTCGCTATCATTTAAAAACAAACAATCCACTAATTTTAAGGTTTCTATAAGGTCGTTATAATAATGTTCAATCCAAAAGTTCATGGTATCCATTGCCACAAAACAGGGGCGTTTGGGGTATTGCAAAATTACCGTACGTTGGATGGAAGGCATTAAATTGCCAAGCATTAAAAATTGATTTTGTTGATATAAAGAAGGTACATGCGGTTCAAAATTTGCTAAAACATTTAAATCGGTTTGGAGCGTATCTCTGTGGTTCATATCGTTATGATATTTGCATGCCCAAAAAAAAGTTTTTTCTCCTTTTTTAACTTCAACGCCGTCTAGATTGATTTGTTTCTCTGATAACATGTTTAGGGTTAATTTTGGAAAATCGTCTCCTATAACCGAAATAAGGTTTACTGGGCAATAATTTATTGCAGCTAAAGCATTATATAAAGCTGCACCCCCAACAATTTTATCTGTTTTACCATAAGGTGTTTCTATAGCATCAAATGCTAAGGTTCCTAAAATAACTAACGACATTTTTTGAACAAAGATACTTAAAAATAAATATATAAAATAAAAATATCAAAAAAAAATAATATATTATGTTATTTTGGGGTTAAATTAAAAAGACTCTAACAACAACCCGCTTGCTTAACTAAAAAGCAGTCTCAAAAATGGGGTTTACCTAAATCTTTAATATTTAATTTCGTAAGTTCTTATTGTAAAAATTGGAACTTTTTATCCCAAGCGATGGTTTTATAAATTTTTGGCAAAAAGTATTCAACGAGCTCTTGGGTGTAATGAATAAGGGTATATTGCCAGTTTTTGATGTATATTGATAGGTGGCAAATTTGGTGCTTTTATTTTAAATTACACACAATTAAGTGGTAACAACATAAAACAGCAGTAAGAGATAATAAAAAGTATTTTAGGATGACCCCGTTTTTAAAAACATAAGGTCATAAAAAAAGCCCACTGTTTTTTAGAAACAAGGGGCTTTTTAAAAAATTAAAATGGGCTTAAAGTTTAGAACTTAAATCCTTTCCGGGTTTAAATTTCGCAACTTTTTTGGCTTTGATTTTAATAGTAGCACCAGTTTGAGGGTTTCTACCGGTTCGTGCTGCGCGTTTAACAACCGAAAAAGTACCAAAACCAACTAATGTTAGCTTTCCGCCTTTTTTTAATGTTTTGGCAACAGCTTCAACAAAAGCATCTACACATTGCACAGCTTGTGATTTTGTAGAGCCACTTTTGTCTGCAATAAAATCTACTAGTTCTGATTTGTTCATAAATAATGTTTTTAGTTTAAAATATATTTTCACAAAGATAAATAAAAGTTTTTAATATAAATCATTTGTCCATAAAATTTTTATTCACAATTTATTAACATTGAAATAGATACCCCAAAAAAGCCCAAATTTTTAAAAAAAAAAGCAAAAATAGTTAAAGTTTTTGAAAAACACCACTTAAACCCATATAACTTAAAAATATTTTAAACTTTTTTAAATTGTTTTTCAATGACTTAGAACAACTCATAAAAAAAACTGCACCAAAAGTGGTTTTTTGTGAATCTTTTGTTGTACCTTTGCAAAACTAACAAAAAAACATTCTAAATATGGCACTTAAAAACCCACATTTCACAACCAAGCATGCGTCTGCAGCTACTGTAAAGCACAATTGGCATTATGTAGATGTTACCAATCAACCCGTTGGTAGAGTTGCATCTAAAATTGCCGCAGTTTTAAAAGGAAAAAACAAAGCGTATTACTCGCCCCATGTAGATTGCGGCGACTATGTAATTGTATTGAACGCAGAAAAAGTTATCTTCAAAGGAAACAAACTAGAAGATAAAATGTATGTAAGATTTTCTGGCTATCCAGACGGTAAAAAAGAAGAATCAGCCAAAGATTTATTAAAAAGGAAACCGATAGCAGTTATAGAACACGCCATTAAAGGCATGTTACCTAAAAACAGACTAGGACGAAAAATGTTTCGTAAATTATTTGTTTTTAAAGACAACCAACACCCTCATGCAGCACAACAACCTAAAGAATTAATACTTAGTTAATAATAAACACATTGCAAATGGAAAAAATAAAATCAACCTTAGGCCGTCGCAAAGAAGCCGTTACCAGAGTCTTTTTGAAAAAAGGCGATGGTACTATTTTAGTTAATGACAAGGACTATAAAGCATATTTTAATGTCCCCTATCTTCAAAATCAAGTAGAGTTACCACTAAAACTTACCGAAACTATCACCTCGTTTACTATTAAAATTACAGCCAGCGGTGGTGGGTTAAAAGGACAAGCCGAAGCCGCAAAACTTGGTATTGCCAGAGCCTTAGTAGAAGTTAATGAAAATTATAAACCCGCTTTAAAAGCTGCCGGTGTTTTAACCAGAGACCCAAGAAATGTAGAACGTAAAAAATTCGGACATAAAAAAGCAAGAAAAAGTTTTCAATTTAGCAAACGATAATTTTAACACACACAATTATATATATTTATGGAAAATATTACGTCATTACAACAAAAATTTTTAGACGCAGGAGTTCATTTTGGTCATTTAAAGAAAAAATGGAATCCTAAAATGCTACCTTATATCTACAATGAAAGAAAAGGAATTCATATTATCGATTTAAACAAAACTATTGAATGCTTAGAAACAAGTACCCAAGCCATGAAACAAATGGCAAAGGCCGGAAAAAGCATCTTATTTGTTGCTACTAAAAAACAAGCCAAAGAAATTGTAAAAGAAGCCGCTATGCGTTCAAATATGCCATTCGTTACCGAACGTTGGCTTGGAGGAATGCTCACTAATTTTAATACCGTTCGCAAAAGTGTAAAAAAAATGAACTCTATTAAAAAACTTTTAAGCGATGGAAGTGGCGATAGCTTAACCAAAAAAGAAAAATTAATTTATACAAGAGACAAAGATAAAATGGAAAAAGTACTTGGTGGCATTGCCCAAAATTCTAGACTCCCAACCGCTTTGTTTTTGGTAGATATTGGACACGAACACATTGCCTTAGCGGAAGCTAAAAAACTTGGCATTATAACGTTTGGAGTAGTAGATACAAACTGCGATCCTAATAAAGTGGATTACCCCATTCCAGCGAACGACGATGCTACAAAGTCTATTGAAATTATTGTAAACTATGTTACCGATGCTATTATGGCAGGATTGTCTGAACGTCAAGCCCAACAAAAAGAAGACCACGATGACTCAGACGATTTAAAAAACGAAGATGAAATAAAAGTTAAAAGACTCGAAGAAGAAGCTCAAAAAGAAGCCAACTCTCGTTCACAAAGAAAACCAAGTTCAAGTGGATTTAAAAGAAACAATAACAGTACATTTAAAAAGAAATAACCCAACCCAAACACTTAATAAAAAAACTATGAGTACAATAACTGCTAATGAAATTAATAAACTAAGAAAAGCCACTGGCGCCGGTATGATGGACTGCCGCAAAGCACTTACCGAAGCGAATGGTGATTTTGAACAAGCCATTGATTGGTTAAGAAAACAAGGTCAAAAAATTGCTAGTAAAAGAAGCGACCGTGAAGCCAACGAAGGCGTTGTTTTAGTTGCTAAAAACGAAGGTGTCGGATATATTATGTGCCTATCTTGCGAAACCGACTTTGTTGCTAAGAATGCTGACTTTATTAAGTTTGCTCAACAAATTTTAAACGTTGCAGTACAACATAAAGCTACTGCTATTCAAGATATATTAGTTCTAAAACTTAATGATCATACTGTTGCAGATTTAATTAATGAAAAATTGGCTACAATTGGAGAAAAAATTGAAATTTCAAAGTATGAAACGCTTGGAGGCGAATTTCTGACATCCTATATTCACGGTGCTAACCGCATTGGCGTTCTAGTTGCCTTAAATCAAGACCATGAAGAAGTTGGTAAGAATATTGCCATGCAAATTGCCGCCATGAACCCCGTTGCCTTAGACGCATCTCAAGTTTCAACATCAATTATTGAACGCGAACGAGCAGTTATTATTGAACAACTAAAATTGGACCCCAAAATGGAGGGTAAGCCTGATGATATGTTGGCTAAAATTTCCGAAGGCAAACTTTCTGCATTTTTTAAAGAACAAACTTTAGTTGCTCAACCCTATGTTAAAAATCAATCCCAATCTGTTCAAGACTATTTAAGCACTGTTCAAAACAATTTAAAAATTTTAGGTTTTAAAAGAGTCTCTGTTGGACAATAAAATTTAATATGAAAAAACTTATTTACATTTTTTGTTTATCAGTAATTGTGAATAGTTCGTTCTCTCAAAAAATAAATAAAATATTAACAGGCATTGTTATTAATCAGAAAGGCAAACCCATAGAAGATGCAAAGTTAACCTTTACAAACGCTACCTTAGATGAAAAATTAATAGCCATTACAAATGATAGTGGTATTTTTAGAGTTGATGTTCCAG
The DNA here is from genome assembly GCA_030053915.1 of Alphaproteobacteria bacterium. GTDB lineage: Bacteria > Bacteroidota > Bacteroidia > Chitinophagales > Chitinophagaceae > JASGCT01. The sequence goes on along the minus strand of JASGCT010000023.1, from coordinate 23,993 downwards.
ATGTAACGCTTAATATCACTGTTGTTCATATAGGCTACGAATATTATTATTTAGAGGAATATAAGCCCAAAGAAGGCAAAAATTTAAAAATTATTTTAAAAGCCGCAGGAGTTTTAGAGAATGTTGTGGTAACAACGGGTTCACGTACAAATCAACGTACCTTAATCAATTCTCCAATACCAATTGATGTGTTCAGCCAGAATGATTTACGTGTAACAGGACAACCTGCTTTCGATAAAGCCCTTCAATTTGTAGTACCGTCTTTTAATAGCGTAAACATACCTGTAAATGATGCCACAACCCTTTTAGATCCTTATGAAATTAGAAACCTTGGTCCAAGTAGATCCTTAATTTTAATTAATGGTAAAAGAAAAAATTTGTCGTCTTTACTATATATTCAGCCATCAGTAGCTCGCGGCGAAGTTGGGGCTGATTTATCTGCAATACCTCTTGATATGATAGAACGTGTTGAAATTCTTCGTGATGGTGCTTCGGCTCATTATGGTTCTGATGCCATAGCAGGTGTTTTGAATGTTATATTAAAGAAAAAAGTAGATAAATCTATTCTAAATGTGTCTAGCGGTATTACCAGTAAAGGCGATGGTCAAAGCCTCAGAATATCTTTGAATTCAGGTTTTTCATTTGGCTTAGATAATAAAAGTTTTTTTAATTATGCACTCGGGGCAAATAAAACAGATAATGCTGTTCGCTCAACGCCAATCGACCCATTAGGTGAAATTTATACTTTAGGCAACCCCAATGCATCAGCCAGCGATCCAGTGAACCAAAATATTATTAATTATTTAAACAAATACCCTACTGGTAATAATATCAATGGTACTGGTGCAACTCAATTTATCCAGTTTTCCTATAATTCTGAATTATATATAAATCAAAACACCTATCTTTACAGTAATGCTAGTGTCGTTTTAAAAAATGTTTTAAGTAATGCTAATTTTAGACAACCATATTGGGAAGTTGACTACGGTTTGCTACATACTAACGATCCAAGCGGCACAAATTATACTAACAATTTTACGCTTAATACCAACGGTCAAGAAATTTACAAAGGCTATTTAGGATTTCAACCTACTTTTGAAGGCGATTTAAAAGACTACAATGCTACCTTAGGCTTAAGGTATTTTAATAATGGTTGGTCAACCGACATGAGTTTAACAATTGGTGGTAATTCGCAATTATACAATATACGGAATACCGTGAATAAAGGGTTAGCAATTGCTTATGGACCAGCGTCATCACCTATTAATTTTAAACCTGGAGGTTATAGTTTTAATCATGTTGTTGGAAATATTGATATCTCTAAACAATTGAATAAATTTACAAGCATCGCATTTGGTTCAGAGTTTAGAAAAGAAACATACCAAATTTTTGCTGGCGATACCGCTTCTTATTCTTTAAGCGGTTCTATTTCTTTCCCTGGTATTAATCAAGGTGCGGCAGGTATATTTACAAGATATAATTTGGGTTTTTATGCTGATTTAGGGATAGATATTTTTAAATGGTGGCTTGTGAATGGTACATATAGGTATGAAAATTATAGCGATTTTGGAAATGCCAGCGTTTGGAAACTTTCTACTAGATTTAATATCTTGGAAGATAAAATTATTTTAAGAGGTTCGTTTTCAACAGGGTTCAGAGCACCATCAATTCAACAAATTTATACCCAAACATACTATACTACAACTAATAATGGAAGTTTTGCAATTGCTGGCTTATTTAATAATCAAAGCAATCAAGCCCGTGCACTTGGCATACCAGCTTTAAAACCTGAATATTCAAATAATCTAACGTTTGGATTTGGTTTAAAATTCGGAACACATTTTAGTTTAACGTTAGATTATTATGATATTGTTATTAAAGATCGTATATTGCTAAGCTCTAGTATTACATCGTCTAATCCATCAACAGATTTATATAAAATATTACAACAAAATAATATTAGTAAAATTACATTTTTTATTAATGCTTTGGAAACTAAAACTTCTGGTTTAGATTTAGTGTCAAATTATAAAAACATTTATATTGGAAATCGTGCGAACCTCAATATTAATTTGGGCTTGAACTATCAGTTGGTGAATCAATTGGTTGGCGATCCTAATGCAAATGCGCCTGCCGCTATTAAATCTTCAGGTGCTTCTATTCTTAACGAACAAATAGAGTCTTTAATTACCGAAAGCCGCCCTGTCTATAAAGGTATTTTGGGTTTTGATTTTAAAATTAATAATCTTAAAATATTTTTAAACAATATCTTGTTTGGCCCAACAAAATTTATTGATATTGATTTAGGAAGTAGTCCAAATATCAAACAAGTGTTTAAACCTGCTGTGGTTACAGATTTAAATGTAGGATACGATTTTAATAGCTCTATTTCAGCGTATATTTCTATAAATAATATATTTAATATTTTACCAAAATGGTCGCTTGAGGCTGTTAATGCTCAAGGACAAGCAGAATTAGATGCAACTAAAGTTATTGCTGGGCAAACAATTAGCAATAGACGGCTCATTGAAAGTGATATTACATTTAGAGGACGTTATAGAAATACAGGCTACTCGGGATCTCAATTTAGCCAGCTTGGTACTATTTTTAGTGCAGGCATCACAGTAAGATTTTAATAAAATTTAAACTTGATCGTTTTAATCGATAAAAATAGGTTCAAGACGACACCTACTTAAAAAAATATAATTTTTTTTGGAAATATTGAAAAAAAGTTGTATCTTTGCATCTCAAATTTTTTAATCACGCCCATAAATTTTTATTTACAATGGCAGTAAAACTTAGATTGCAAAGACACGGAGCTAAAAAGCGTCCGTTTTACATTTTGGTAGCGGCAGATAGCCGTGCCCCTCGAGATGGTAAATTCATCGAGAAACTTGGAACTTATAATCCTTTAACGTCACCAGCAACCATTGAACTTAATAGACAAGCCTGTGTGGAATGGTTAGATAAGGGCGCTATTCCTTCTGAAACCGTCAACCGTATTTTTGTTTTTAAAGGCGTTCGTTTTTTAAGACATTTACACCGCGGTGTAAAATTGAATTTGTTTGATAAACAAACAGCTGAAGCGAAGTTTGAAAACTGGCTTAAAGAACATCAATCGAAAGTTGAGACGCGCCACGCAAAACATAAACACAAAAAAGAACACGCAGTAGTTTCTTAGAATTTTTAACGGTTATACTCTTGAATTTGCTGAAAAAGCAGAATAACTATGAATATAGTAGAGGTAAGAAATTATTGTTTGTTGTTTAAAGGGGTAGAAGAGAAAATGCCTTTTGACGACAAAACACTTGTTTTTACTGTCAAAGGTAAAATGTTTTGTTTAACGGACCTTACAGCGTTTGAATTTATAAACCTAAAGTGCGACCCCGAAGAAGCCAAAGTTTTACGAAAAAAGTATAGTGAGGTTACACCAGGGTACCACATGAACAAAAAACATTGGAATAGTGTTAAAACGACAGGAAAAATTACCGACAATCAAATAAAAGAATGGATAAAAAATTCGTATAAATTAGTTGTGGCAGGTCTTCCTAAGAATGTACAACACGAGCTGACAGAAAAATAAAAACAACAGAAGAGTGGCAGCCCATAAAGCCTGATTACGCCCTAAGTTACATTTCTGTTTTGAAAATCGGATTTAAGCTCCAAAACCCATGTCCTCATCCAACCCGAATGAACGAGCACTCCAATATGCCCTACTAAAATTAAAAACATTTTTCATTTTTTCAAAATTAAAGTTGTAGTTTTGCAAAGAAACCGCTAATTGATAAACCAAATGAACCAAGAAAACTTTATTGTTATAGGACATATTGTTAAAGAAAAAGGCTTAAAGGGTCAGGTATGTATCAAGTTTATCGAATCTTTAAAATCACCACTCCCTAAAATCACCACCCTTTTTTTTCAAGAAAATATAGCCTCCTATATACCTTATGAGGTTGTAGATTACAAACTTATGTCTGATAATTATGGCGTATTCTTGTTTAAACAGATTGTTAATATAGAACAAGCTCAAAAATTTAAAAACAAAGCGATATATATTTTAGAAAAAGACATAAAACAATTTTTTAACAAAAAGAAAAAAGATGTTTTAGGATTTGCCATAGTTGCACTTAAAAATTACCAGTGTTGTGTTGAAGACATTATAGACATGAACAACACATTGATTTGTAAAACCACCATTCTTGGTAAAGAGGTTTTGCTTCCGTATCACCCCGACTTAATTATTAATTTGAACGTTTCTAAAAAAGAAATCGATTTAAAAATTCCAGAGGGTTTGTTAGATATTTATTTAAAAAACAACCAATAACCCATTACGATTTTGTGATATTCGATTTAGATATCACATCGCCACTGCCAACTTTTGAAACCTTTATTTGAGGTTGTCCATAATAAAAAACATCCCCACTACCCACAATGCTTACATTTAAATAATTATTGCAAAATGTATAAACATTACCACTGCCAGCAATGCTTACCTGCACATTGTCGGCTTTTAGCTCTTGGGCTTTAATATCGCCACTTCCGGCAATACTACAATCTAATATGTCGCATTTTGATTGTCCAGAAATTTTAATATCGCCGCTGCCAGCAATACTACAATTTAATTTATTAATAGTATAATTGCCTTTTACGATAATATCGCCACTACCAGCAATTGAAAAATTAAGATCTTGGTCAAAACTAAAATTGCCTTCAAGCTCGATATCACCACTTCCAGCCAAACTTAAACTTTTTAGTTGAGGTAAGGTTACATAAACATTGATGTCTTTTTTGGGCTTTAATCGATATAATTTTTTGCTTTTAATTTCTAAGGTGCCATTGCTTTTTACCTCAGTTATAATATATTCTAACAAATTATCATCGGCTTCTACTTCAATTTTAAATTGAGTTCCATAGCTAACATAAACATTGTAAAACCCCGAAGAGCTAACACTTTCAAAGGGTGTTGTTGGATTCCTTAAATCTTTTTTGATGACACCACTTCCTTCAATAAGGGTGCCTGTTCCCCAATTGTTGGCATTAACCGAAACGATACAGCTACTTAAAGTGTATAGTAAAAAAATACTTAAAAAAAAATATTTTTTAAAAAAAGAGAGTGCTTTCATATTTAAAATTTTTGTAAAGATAAGCTCTTTTTTTATTATGTGGTCTTTTTTTATCCAAAGGGTGTAAATAATAGATAATCATATTCACAATTTATTTAAAAGGAGAAAACTAAGGGCTTCGTATCAAAGTTGGAATTTGAAATTAATAATTTGTTTTAGCTTGACGTGAATTAATTGAATATGACAAAATGGCGGTGTTGTAGTAAAGCAACAAATTTGCAATAACAAAATAAAAAATTTAAATTATGCAAAAAGGTCAAATACGTGTTCAAACGGAAAACATTTTTCCAATTATCAAAAAGTTTTTATATTCAGATCATGAAATTTTTGTAAGAGAATTAGTAAGTAATGCTGTAGATGCTTGCCAAAAAATTATGGCAATTCAATTAAGCGATAGCATTAAAGTAGATGAATCGCCCCTAAGAATTAACATTGTCTTAAACAAAAAAGAAAAAACACTCACCATACAAGATAATGGTGTTGGAATGACTGAGTTGGAAGTAGATAAATATATTAATCAGGTTGCTTTTAGTGGTGCCGAAGAGTTTGTTCAGAAGTATAAAGATACCAACATTATAGGACATTTTGGCTTGGGTTTTTACAGTGCGTTTATGGTTAGTAGTAAGGTTGATATTTTTTCTAAATCTTATAAAGAGGAGCCTGGCGTTTTTTGGAGTTGCGACGGCACTACACATTACGAGTTATATCAAGTAGATTTTAAAGAAAGGGGCACTAAAATAGTTTTACATATTAACGAAGACAGTGCTGAATTTTTAGAAGCCTATCGACTTAAATCAATTTTAGAAAAATTTTGTAAATTTTTGCCGATTCCTATCTATTTTAAAGAAGAAGGTGTTGAAGAAGACAAAAAAGAAACTGAGTCCAATTCTGCTACCGAAGACATTGCTGAAGTCATTGAAGATTTAAACAACCCAGAAAACACCGAGACAACACAACCCGAAAACGCTAAGAAAGACGTAGTTTTGCCCGAAGAAAAACCAATCAACGATACCAAACCCATTTGGGTTCAGAAGCCAGGCGATTTAAAAAAAGAAGATTATGAAGCCTTTTATCGCAAGTTATATCCATTTAGTGAAACACCCTTGTTTTGGATTCATTTAAATGTCGATTTTCCTTTTAAACTAACAGGAGTCTTATATTTTCCAAAGATAAAACAATCTTACGAAATTCAAAAGGATAAAATTCAATTATATTGCAATCAAGTTTTTGTAACCGATGAAGTTAAAGAGATCGTGCCAGAATTTTTAATGTTACTTCATGGAGTTATTGATAGTCCCGATATTCCTTTAAATGTAAGCCGTTCTTATCTTCAAGGCGACCCTAATGTTAAAAAAATAAATAACCATATTACCAAAAAAGTGGCTGATAAGTTAGAAGAAATTTTTAATAAAGAACGTGATGAGTTTGAAAAAAAATGGGAAAGTTTAGGCTTGTTTGTTAAATATGGTATGATGACAGACGACAAGTTTTTAGAAAAAGCCAATAAATTTTTAATTTTAGAAGACGCCGTTAATACGATTAAAACAGAAGACGGTTCAGTGAAGCCCTTGTTTTACACCATAGAAGATTATAAAGCTAAAGCTGCCGATAAACAAAAAAACAAAGATGGTAAAATTGTTGCTTTATATACTACCAATCCTATTCAACAAGACAACTATATTAAAAAATGCGCCGAAAAAGAATATTTTATTATTAAAATGGAAACCTTAGTAGATGCAGCATTTATTAATAATATGGAATCTAAATGGAGTGATTTATCGTTTGTGCGTGTAGATAGTGATATTGTTGAAAACATTATAGACAAACAAGAAAAGAAAGAGTGTGTACTTTCTAAAGAAGAAGTAGAAAAATTAGAAAAATTATTTAAAAATGAAGATTTAGAGGTAAATTTATCTGTTCATGTTTTAGGCTTAGCACCTGATGCTACGCCCATAACGGCTACACGCCCCGAGTTTATGAGACGCATGAAAGATATGTCGTCTTTAGGCGGGGCAAATGGGATGATGAGTTTTTATGCCAAAATGAAAGATGAGGTAGATATCAATATAAATGGCAATCATGCCATGTTTTCTAAACTTTTGCAAGAGTCAGACGAAGCCATTCAAAAAGTTCAAGCTAAAAACATTTTGGATTTAAGTTTGCTATCACAAGGGCTATTAACAGGCAATGCTTTAACCCAGTTTGTAGAAAGAAATATGCAAAGTTATTCAAAATAAAGTTTTGTAAAGTAGCAAAGCAATAGACCGATTTTTTTATAAAACAATATTTTGTAATACTTGGCAAATTTATGCTAAGATATTAAAATTTTTTGTATCTTTGCATAGACTAACAAAGAGAATATGTTTAAAGTGTTATTTACTTTATTTGGAATCTACGTTTTATATAGGTTTATATTTAATTTTGTAATACCTGTACAAAAAAACATACAACATATTAAAAAAAATTTTGATGATATAAACAACCGAAGTCGTTCGTCTGATTTTCAAGAACCGAAGCAATCTACCAAAAAAACAGACGAACGGGTTAACCCCAAACACAACGGTGAGTACATTGACTTTGAAGAAGTAAAATCAAAATAAGCTTTTGCCTTAATTAAACGACACTTCAGTAAAACCATCAATCCAATTCATAATAAAATGAGATGTGGTTTCAAAGGAGGTTGTTCTTTTGAAGGTGTTTACTACAGTGTCGTTAGCAAAATTTTCTTCAAATTCGTTGTTACAAATTTGCTCCCTATCTTCTGCATTTAGAAAGTTTAGGGGTAAGTTTTTAATTACAAGTGGGTTCATAAATTTATTGTTTGATAATCAAACGAAAACAAAGCTATGAATTTTTTAAATAATTTGTTAATTAAAAAAAATAATTTTTAACAAAAATTTATATTGCTGGTAATACTTTAAAATCAATTTATTACAACATTTTATAAATCGGCTTCTTGGACTTTTCTTTTTATTTTAATAGTTGTTGTATTTAACACATTGTTTCTAATATATTGTATATCATAGCGGTTGCCTGCCTGAATTTGTTTTAAGCTGGTTTTTAAACTTGCTACGTTATCAATAGTTTTTTTATTAAACATTGTAATAATATCATCTTTCTTTAAACCAGCTTTTTCGGCAGCAGAATTTTGTTCTACAGCGGTAATTAATACACCCGTAGTGTCTTCTAAATCTTTTACCGAACAACCTAATTTAGGTTGGTCTTTTAAATTATCTAAAGTGGATTCAAAATTATCTAAAAATGCTAATCCTTCTAAATTATCTAAATTCATATTATTAAAGTCTTTAGATATTGTGAAGTTTTTTACGATCGTATTATTTTCGGTGTTAGTTCCTAAAACAACGTTTTTGTGTTTCCAAGGTTTACCATTAGTAATAATAGCTACATCAATTGTATCATTGGGTTTAAATTTTCCAATTATTTTGGATAAGGTTTGCGTGCTATTAATATCAAACCCATTAATTTTGGTTATAATATCACCACTTTTTAAACCATATTTTTGAGCAGCGCTATTAGGAACAACATCGTTAATATAAGCACCATTATCTCTGTTATCTGCCATGACACCTAAAAAAGCTCTATTAGATTGTGGATTATCAACATCGTCTGTAGTTGACCAGCTAAATTGCTGCCCTTTTTGTGAGCCTTTATTTTTATTAATTCTAACTTGAATATCTTGAGGATAGCCAGGTGGTATTGGTGGCATTGGTGGCGGTGGAGCAAAAGTAAAATCTTCGTTATCGATTTCATTTTCTTTGATTTCTTCAATATCCACCTCGGTATTTACGTTGCCATAAATTTGTTCGGTGGTAGGTGTACGGTAGTAGCGTAAAATTTGTTTTTTGTTGCCTGGATTATTTTTATCATCTACAATAATATAGATTTTTTTGGTAGTAGGCGTAGTGATGATTTTTTTTAGAAATTTATCTTCGCCTTCGCCTATTTGATATACCTTTTCGGACGTAGTAGGTGACGTATAAATTTTCATAATTTTTACTTTTTTTCCAGCTTCCGTAAAGTCATTTTCATCGTCAAAATCGATGTCATCAATTGATGAGGCATTTTCTTTAACATTTTTTAAAAAGACTTTCACTTCTTTTATATTTTTTTTCTTATTAAAACCCTTAAAACTATATGATTTACCATTTTTTGATAACAAAATGTCTAAATTATTAGGGTCATTGTCTTCGGTATTCACTGTAACATTTACTTCTTTTTGAAGAGGCGATTCAGATTCAATGTCTTCAGTTACAATTAAATTACCTTTTTTAAGAACTTTAATAGTTTTAACTGGTTTAACAGGTGCGACAACAGGATTGTTATCGTCATTTTTAAGTGTTATTTCCATTTCTTTTTCGCTACCTTTAGTATTCATAATGCGCACTTCTTGAATATCCTTGGCATCTGGCAACCCAGCTTTTTGAAAAGAGTCAAAATTTTTAATCAGTTTAGTGCCATCTTTAGTTTTAATAAAAACTTGACGGATTTTAGTAGTATCCTTTTGGGGACTAGGCTGACTAAAGCCAATGATTCCTAACATCATTAAAGGAACAAAAATTGTTAATTTGTTTTTCATATATTTTATAATTTTATATTTTTCCAATGTTCATTTTTATAAAGTCTAAATCTAATATAGGTTTTTGAGATTTACAACTGGCATTTTGAGGAACTTTTTTTATTGATTTCGTTATTTTTTTATTTTGTTTACTTTGTGGTGTTTTAATTTTGGGTTGAGCATATACGAAAAGAATCGTACATAAAGTTAAAACGATTGTTAAAAAATGTTTGTTCATAAATAAACTTTTGTTACGAAATGTTTAGTAAATGCAAAATTAGGGGTTTGAAACCATTTTGCCAAAAAAAAATTGTTAAATTTTTGTAAAATTATAAAAAAAAGATAATTTTTACTTAATTTTTGCCAAAAACTAAAAAATTAGAATTTTATTATCTAATTTTGTACCCAATTTAGAAACAAGAACCCCAATGCTATTTAAAAACATAACTTTTAATTTAAAATTTACAAGGGTTCGTTTTATTAAAGTTCAGGTTGTATCAATACAAATTAGGATTCATAAAATATTTTCATATTTTTTACGTTATCAACTTAGGGGTATCATAAAAACCTTTGGTCTTTATTTAATTATTTATTAAAATGCAAATTATGAAAAACATAAAATTATTGATTTTTTTGACAGTATTTATTCTTTTATCCAAATTTTCTAGTTCTCAAATTTCAAAAGCGTATATAAAAATTGAGGGGGCACATTGTTTAGTATGTTCAAATGTATCTCGAGAAAGTTTAAGTAAACTTCCTTTTGTTAAAGGAATTGAATATGATGTTATTAATAAAGAGTTTGTGGTTAATATAATTGAAGGCGTGCCAGTGGATATTTATACTATTCAAACATGTATTCATAATGCGGGGCAATCTGTTGCCAAATTAATTTTAAAATATGATGATAATAGTGTAAAATCAGCTAACGAAATCACATTAAATAACAAATCGTTGTCTATTGTAAACCCATCTTTGGAAGGTTCCGAAATTCAAATAATTGGTAAAAATTTTGTTAATAAAGTTGACCTTAAAAAGTATAAAAAAGATTATAGTAAAGCATACAAAGCGGTACATTCAAAAAAACTAACAGACGAAGATTTTGCAATTGTTGTAACAAATTAATAATGTGGCATTATTGTAAAACTCCTTGATTTTATTAAAGCAATAATATTATTTTAAAGGCAGCTTGGATTGTTTACTAAAGACATATTTAGAAACAAAATATATAATCAAGGCAGACAGTACACCTGTTAAAAAGTCGGTTAAGGGTACCATCACCGCAGTATAAAGCATTATAGAAAATTCAAATTTTCCATGTGCTTTAATTTCTTTAATTTCTGAAAACTTTATCATATTAGTTGCTACCCAAACTAATATTCCTCCAATGCAAGCCATTGGTATTAATTCTAAATATTGTGCAAGATAATATGCCATAGCAAGTTTTAAGATACTTTTAAAATATCCTGCTAAGGGTGTTTTGGCGCCTGCTTTAATACTTGTAGCGGTTCTTGCTAATGCACCTGTACATGGGAATCCTTCCATTAATGGGGTAATAATTTGCACCAACCCTTGTCCAAAAAATTCTTTATCTGGATTAAAGGGTGTTCTATCGTTTTTGGCTAACCTATCTGCCATGGAAGAGCACAAAACACTTTCTACGCTCGATACAAACACAATAGCAAAAACAAAATAAATTACGTCAAATATAATGGTTGCATTGACATGACTCAATGAAGGCCAATAAGGCATTTGAAGATTAAAAAAATTATTTGGAATAGAACCAAATAAGTCCTTAACTAAAATAATATTTTTATTGGCTAACCAAGTGCTACTTATAAAAGTAGCAGCGGCCATAGCAATTACAGGACCTGGAATATAAATAGAAATTTTAAGAAGATATTTTGCCAAAACAAACGTAAGAACTCCTAATAAAATCGACCAGCCATTTATAATATGTAAATTACTGAAAGCAAGTTGAATATTATGAATGAGCCCGCCTTTTATGTCGTCTTCTTGTTGCATAAAATCCTTAAAATTTTCGATACCTAAGATGTCTTCAACATTGGTAAGAGCAATTGATACAGCAATACCAATAGTAAATCCAACGATTATTGAATTTGGAACTAATTTAGCAAATTTACCAACACCCAAAAACCCTAAGATGATTAATACAATTCCAGAAATTAAAGAAACTAAAACTAAAAATCCATGAGCCATTTCGAATGTTTGTCCATCTGGATTATACTTTGCAAAAAGAGCCGCTATAATAGGTATAAAAGCCGCTGTTGGTCCATAAACTTGATATTTAGAGCCGCCAAAAGTTCTACCAACGATACAGGCTATTGCACCGGCAATAATGCCATGTTCAGGTCTCATGCCCGAAGCTATGGCAAAACCCATTGACATTGGTATCGCTGTCATGGCTACAATCAACCCTGCGCTAAAATCTTGATAAACTGCTTTTTTCCAATTTTTTTTGGTTAAATCTTCCCAACGTGCATCCCAAAAAGTAAAAAAAAGTTTTAATCTACCTTGAAATGTTGTTGGAAATTTGGAATGATTCATAAATTGAGGGTTTGTTTTAATAATTAATTTTGTTAACTTGCAAATATAATATAAAAAAGTTAAGTTTTAACAAAAATCAAATAAAATTAAAAATTTGACACATTTTTTGTATATTTGCTTATTACTAATTTATAAATTTAAACGAAAACACTATGCTAAAACCAATAAACAAAGATATAAAATACGCAGAAACACTTGACAAGTCGTTCTATGTTGACGCTAGCTTTTTACATGCATCGAAAGCAAAAATATTTGATAAAAGTTGGCAATTTTTAATCCCCAATTCTATACTAACTGTAAATAATGTGATACCTGTTACTTTATTTAAAGATTATTTAAACGAACCTTTGGTGGTTACAAAATCGGACGATGGGATACTTCATTGTTTGCCTAACGTATGTAATCATCGGGGAAATTTATTAGCGTATTCGGCATGTAAATCACATAACTTACGTTGTAAATATCATGGTCGTATTTTTAATTTAGATGGAAAGTTTGTGTCGATGCCCGAATTTAAAGAGGTTGCAAATTTTACTCCAGAAAACAATCATTTAAAACTGTTGCCTATAGAATCTTGGGGTCCTATGTTATTTACAAACTTAAATAACGAATCAAGTTTTAAAAATTATTTTGAACCCATTATGAAACGCATGGCATGGTTTCCGATGGATAAACTACAATTTGATGCCCAATCTGATAGGTCGTTTATTATCAAAGCGAATTGGGCACTATATTGCGAAAATTATTTAGAAGGCTTTCACGTACCTTTTGTGCATCCCAAACTTAATACAATCTTAGATTTTCAACAATATCCTTTTGAAAGATACGAATTAGCAAATTTAAGTGTTGGTTACAGTAAAAACCCCAGCGATTGTTTTGAATTTGAACCGAATCACCCCGAATACAAGCAATCTATTTGTGCTTATTATTTTTGGGTTTTCCCGAATATGATGTTCAATTTTTATCCTTGGGGCTTATCGTTAAATATCGTAGAACCTATAGCAAGTGATACCTGTCGCGTTCGGTTTTTAAGTTTTATTTTAGATGACACAAAATTGAATTTAGGTGCAGGTGGCGATGTGGTTGGGGTTGAATTAGAAGACCAAGAAATTGTTCAACACGTACAACAAGGTTTACAATCTCGTTTTTATCAACATGGACGTTATGCCCCCACCCGCGAATTGGGTACCCACCATTTTCATGAGTTGATATATAATTATATTTCAAATTAGGCGATGTCTGAGTTAAAAAGACAATTAAATTCAAAAGCAACCTTAGCTTTAATAGTAGGTGGTATTATTGGTTCTGGCATTTTTATGAAGCCAACCTATATGGCAAACCAATTAGATAGCCCCTTACTTATTTTAAGTGTGTGGATTGTTGCGGGTTTTATAACTTTAATAGGCGCTTTAAGTAATGCTGAAGTTGCCGCCATGATACCAGAAACGGGTGGTCAATTGGTTTTTTTTGAAAAAATGTTTGGCAAAACCTTTGCCTTTTCGTACGGATGGGCTTCGATCGTCGTATTTAATACTGCTGGAAACGCTTCTATTGCCTATATTGGGGCTACTTTCACCGGATTTATGATTCAGCTCCCCAATGTATCAAACGACCTTGTAGAAAAATATCATGTTTTGATTCCTTATGTTGGGCATATCTATTTCTTAAAAGATTTTGGGTTAAAGTTGCTCACTGCTGGGTATTTATTAATATTTACCATTCTAAATGTGTATAGCACTTCTTTAGGTGCTTCGGTTCAAAAATTATTAAGCATTATCAAAGTACTTGGATTTGGTTTATTAATTTGTGGTTTATTGTTTTCGGGTAAAGGCAACTGGACAAATCTATATACCCAAACTGCTCATATCCCGTTTAACCTTAACACATTTGGGTCTTATATGGCTTGTGTTTCTGCGGTATTTTGGGCTTTTGATGGTTGGAATAATATTACTTTTGTTGCTGGAGAAATTGAAAATCCTCAAAAAAACATTCCCAAAAATTTGTTTTTAGGAATGCTCACTTGTATTGTTATTTATTTTTTAGTCAATGTAAGTTATTTATATATTTTACCCTTAGGAACGATAGCTAAAACGCCTTTAGCTGCGAGTACGGCTTTTGGTATAGTTTGGGGCCCCCAAGCTGCAACATTTATAACAATTTTAATTATTTTTTCAACACTCGGTGCCGCTAATGCCTGTATTCTATCTACTTCTAGAGTTACCTATTCTTTTGGTACAGGGTATAAAATTTTACCTATTGCGGGCAAAGAGCATCCTAAATATAAAACACCTGCTAACGCTTTATGGATAAATTTAATTTGGGCTGTTATTTTAGTATTTAGTGGGTCTTTTGATATTTTAACCGATATGTTGGTATTTGTATCATGGTTTTATTACGGTGCTAGCGGCGTTGGATTATTTGTATTACGATATAAGTGGAAAAAGGTTGAACGTCCTTATAAAGTAATTGGTTATCCCATTCTTCCTATTATTTTTATTGGTTTTGTACTGTGTTTTTTAATAACCACTGTTTATACCGATTTTAAACATTTTTTTGAAGGCAAGATTCCTGTAGTGAACTCATTCTTAGGTGTTTTGTTGACTTTGATTGGCTTCCCTTTATATTATATTTCTAATTATTTTAATCGTAACAAAAAATCGTTACGATAGGGGGGTAGATTTTTATCGTATTTTGAGAGTTAATAAATATTTTGGGGTAGATGTCATATTTAGTTATATGTACTCTATATTATTTTTATAGCCAACGGCGCCTCTCAGTTTATTGTTTCAGAAACTCATATTCATAAACCTTGGGTTCAATTTTCAAGGCAAGAAGTTTTAGTTTTTCTCGCAAGTTGTTTATTAAATTCATATAGGTTTCGTCTGAACTTTTGTTGTTCATTTTGCCGGCATCATTTCTGCCTTGAAAATGTTCTCTAATGTCATACAGAGAGGCATTGACATTAGATTTGGGTTGTTGGTGATAATATTTCCAGAGTTCACGACCTGCATCAAACACAGCGGCAGCAGCTTTTGAGAACTCTAAAGGGTCGCTTGTATAATAAGGGGCTTGGTCTTCAAATAACATATTCATAATTTTGGGTAATTTTGAAGGCGGCTTTGGTTTACCTTTTATGAAATTGGTCATAAAATCACTATCAAATTTTTCTCTGGCATTAACTTCTTTTTCGGTAAAAGGTATCCAGTGGTTTATGCCGTATTTACTGCTAATACGATTTTGACTATGAAACAGCGTATGTGCTAAACAATCATTTTGAAATTCTTTATCTTTTTCCCATTTTTTGTTTGGATGCAAAAATTGATCTCGGTCGTTTAGCCACAAATGTTTTATAACAATTCTTACTGTAATACAAACACAAGATGGAATTAAATTAATCCGACTTATATAAATACCCCTTGGGACCGCAATTTGTTCTTTATTATTTAATAAAACTATGCCTCTTTGAGATTGAAAATCATTTCTCGTTACACCTTCTAACCAACCAATATATTCTTTTTGACTTGATTTAATTGATGTTACCCAATTGCTAAAATAACTTACATTATCATAAGAATATAAAGTTTTATCTTCGATTTTATTTCCGTATTCATCAAATACCTCAGTGTTTATATTTTCAAAATTAACTTTTTTAGATGTATCCCAAATTTTAAAACCTATAGGAAAGCGACCTATAACATTATCAAAAGTCCATGCAGGAATAAGAAATATTTTTACTAATTTTGCTTTAAAATTGTTTCTAAACTCTTTAAAATGTGAACCAGAAAGCGTCTTAATTTTAGAAAATTCACAAATTAAACAATTGGGAATTTCATTGTAAATTCTTATTAAAAACTGAGCATACAATTCTCTGTTTGCATCTGAGAGCTGATTATGATATTTATCGTGAATTTTTGTTAGGTTCACACCAATTTTATTACCTGCTATTTCCGCATACGGTGGATTTATATAAATAACTAATTTTTTTCTTTTTTTAGGATTGTTGATGATGTCTTGCAGTGGTTGGGGTAATTTGTTAAAATCATCATTTAAAAAATCAAACTGAAACACGTGGTCATCTAATAAATTGGCGCCATTTTTGATGCGGTCGTGCATCACTTCAACGTCTTGTTTATCTAAGGTAGATGCCCAGATATTATATTTGTTGGTAAGTCCAGTTAAAAGGTTGCCTGTACCTGCTGCACAATCCCAAACATAATATTCGTCTTGCCAGTCTTCACCTAAAACATCTGTTAAATATTTTTGAGATAATTCTACCCATATTTGTGGTGTAAAATAACTGCCTTTGCGTTCTCTTACGTCTTGCGGCACTAATAAATCCCTCCGTTCTACAATATAATCCCAATAATCTTCTTTGGGTGGTCGGTCGTATTTATTCCAGAATTGCGTATGTGCCATTTGTTTGTCCAAAAAGTCTGTTCGTTTACTACTAAACATGCCTACTTCATCTAATTTTCTATCCAGTTCATAATGGTCGCGTTTTAGTAACACAAAAAGTTTTTCTTTTAAAGTATGGTTTTCGTGCGAGAGTAAATCGGCAAGATAAAAATCGCCATCAATAATGCCAATTTTTTTTGCTAAGTCCCAGTTTACGGCAATGGTGGGTTTTACTGCTTGCAGCCATTTATTATAGATGACCATAAAATTGTTTTTGTCAATTTTGGTTTTGGTTAAGCCATGTTTACCGGCAATTAAATTGGTTTTGATAAATTTTTTGAGGTCACTATCGTCATTCAAAAAATTGAAGAGCAGTGCTTTGCTATCAATGATTGTTTTTACTTTATTGTGAATTAATTTGAACTCTTTTGTGTCGTGATTTGAAGGCGTTACATTCCAGTTAAAATCGTTCATATAAAAAATATCATGAATATCATTGTAAGGAATAAAAGCCATTTTTTCGCCATCGAAGGCGCTTAACAAAGTAGGAGGTAAAAATTTATCAAAAATTCTAGCTTTACCAATTGTTAAAATGAGTTGAACGAGTGATTTATATATATCTGAAGCTCCTTTTTTGGCTTCTGCCCAAAGCAGAGATTCTTGTTCAAAAATCTCTTTCTGACTTTGGTGCATACAAACACAAAAATCAATATTGCCGATTATTTTAGAGCAATCGTAAAGCCAAAAATAGTCTTGAACTACCTTGTTTTTGAGTTCTTCTTCACGTATGTTTTGATATTTCATGTTTTAACTTGGATTTTTGGGGACAAAGTTACAAAAGTTTTGGCGATTAAATCAGTAATTAAAATGCTTTATAAAATTTCTTTATAAAGTAATCATCAGCATGCAGCAAATTATTAGAAGCGAGGCATTAAAATTATGGTAAAATAAAGTTAGCGTCATTAAATAAGCAGGAGTTAAAATTTAGAATTATAAGAACAGTTTATTGCCAATCTAAAACAATATAGGTAGGAAAATGGTCGCTAAAACCGTTTTGAAAGTAGTTGCCGTTCCAGGTTCGTTTAGGATATCCTTTATACTTTCCTTTGGTTTCTATAATTTCTGGTGTTTTAAAAATTTCTGCTTTTCTAAAATGCCAGCCTTGTTTTGATTGATTTAAAAAATTTGCCGAAATAATAATCTGGTCGAACAATGCCCATACATCGGCATGTGCTAAACTACCATTTTGCAATTTATAAATATTAAAAAATGGGTTGTATAAAGAACGTTGTTTTAAATCTTGTTTATTACCTATGGCTTGTAGAGCATGGGTTAAGCTTTTGTTGTCTGGATTGTCGTTAAAATCGCCCATAACAATAATATTTGCTGAGGGATTTTTATTAAAAATATCTTGACACACAGCATATAGTTTTTTAGCAATGGCTATGCGCCCTGATGCCGACCGCTTTTCGCCACCACGCCTACTAGGCCAATGGCTTACCAAAACAAAAACAGGTTCGTGGTCTAATAACCCATACACATAAAGAATTTCGCGTTTTATAGAATATTTTATGGTGCTGTCAAGAACCGGAATTAGCTTAGATTCAAGAACTTGAAAGCGGTTGGGTTGATAAAACAATCCAACATCAATACCTCTCATGTCTGCAGAATTATAATGTACATATTCGTAAACTCTGTTTTTAGTTTTAAAGGACTCTTGGAGCGTTTTAAGTATCGATTGATTTTCGAACTCGGCGAATCCATAAATAGCTACCCCGTTCGTGTCGTAATGTTTGCCAATTTTGTTTAAGACCTCAACCATATTGTATGTTTTTTGTTTAAACACCTTACTGGTATAGTTTTTGGGGCTTTGGGGCAAAAAATCCTCGTCATTAATTTTAGGATCATCAAGGGTGTCGTAAAAGTTTTCTAAATTGTAAAAACTTACAATGGCTCTTTGACCAACCACGATATTTGTACCTAATAATACACTTATTATTAATACTTTAGATACTTTTAAAATTTTTAAGACGAATTGGCTTTTAAAAGATTTTGGTAACTTAAAATTTAACCAATTAGTAATACATTTTTGTTTCATATTTATTATTTTAAGCGGCTAATTTAATCATTTTATAAATACCAAAAACACGTAAAAACCACCGCTTTTTTACGTATAAATACGCAAAAACCGAATCGAAAAAAAACTTAGTTTTGACGCTATGAAAGAAATCTATAAAATAATTTTTGTTATTATAATGTGTTGCTACTTAAATAATTTTGACGCAGTCTCGATGGGTAAGAATTTTAATTCGACTCGTGCTATTTTGGATACTATTAATTTACAGGAATTTATAATAGACCAAAACGAAATTGAACAAGAAGAGAACACCAATCAAGAATTTATAGAACAAACCCCGTCTTTACTTCAAAGCTCAAAGAACCCTTATCTTAGCATTATTTTGTCAAAAGGGTTTAATTTTAATTTACGATACCAAGGGTTGCCCAATGCGCTTAATGAAATTGCTTTTCAAAATATATCTTTAAATAGTTTAAATAATAAAAGGATTACTATTTTAGCTATTTATGATAACATATTAAATTATTCATCTCAGTTTTTTCATTCGTTTCAACCAAGTCATCCATACCAACTTGGAACACCGGCTCAGCTAAATGTTTTAGATTTAAATGTCTTGGCACTACAGTCTGGTTGGCATCAATATGTTCAATATTCCAATCGCAATTTTCAATATTTATATGGGAGTGATTTTATAAGTAAGCGTTATAAAAATGACAGCCGGTTTTTAGTATCTTCTAAAATTCGCTGGGCAAACGACGGTGCAATTTTGGCTGGTTTTAGCCGAAGGGCTTCGCTTTTAGCCGCTTATCATAAACAATGGCAGTTACAGCAAGAGCTTTTGGTTCAAGTTTTGTTTACATATAGCCATAATTCCAGCCGCACTTCGGTAACTCAGGAAGCGGTAGATATTAGTAACAACCACTATTATAATCCCAACTGGGGTTTTTACAATGGTGGACTTAAATTTGTAAATACTCAAAAAGCAATTAACCCAACTTTAATTTTAAATTATAATCATCATGCATTTAAAAAAGGGCATCTTAATCTTGGTTTTTTGTATAATTATAATCAAACCATTCAACAAAATTTAGATTGGCACGATGCGGCCGACCCTAAAGCCGATTATTATAAAAACCTTCCTTCAAATCAATCAGATAGTCTCATTAAAAATCAGGTCTATTCTAATTTTATTAATAACCCCTTGCTACTCTATTTTAACTGGGAAAAATTATATCAAATAAATCGCCAAAATTATAGTTATTTATACGACAATCAACAACTTGTGAAATCAGGCAATATTTCTAACTATATTCTAAGACATTTATATAATAATCAGCATAGTATGCAATTAGCTGGGTCGTTTAATCGTTGGTATTATAATCGTCTCTACCTGGCTACTGGGATACAAGTTCAAGGCGAATGGAATCATTATTTTCAAAAATTAGCAGATTTGTTAGGAGGCTCGTTTTATATTAATTGGAATTTTTATGCTGACCCAACTTTTAATCCACAAGCCATACAATTTAACCTCTTACAACCCAATACTATAATTTATGAAAATCAAAAGTATGGGCCCAATTATGCCGTAAACTTTTACCAAGCAAAATATTATTGGCAAATTCAATATTTATTTCATAAATTTATCTTTAATCTTGGTAGCACACATACTTCGTTTAGTATGGTTAGAATGGGATACAATCAAAATGGATTGTTTCCTGAAAATTCTTTAGGCAGTAGTGGTTTAAAAACACTTGGGGCTCATTCTGTAAAAATGTCTGTTCAATATAAGTTTTTACCCAATCTCCAATTTTTATTGTCAGGATATTACTCACAGCAAATCCCAACTATTCAAAACTATTTTTTAGACATCTCTTGGCATAATAAGATTTTGCAAAACTTTCAATTTACACAATATCAAGGAATTATGCTTGATATTCAATATAAAAACGAAAAAACACAGGCTTTTGGACAATTGTATTTAGTTCAATCACATAACGAAACCATAAAAAACAATTTTTTTAACGACAAATATAATAATTTTGTTATAGGCGTACTATCAAATGTTCAAAAAAATTATCTTGGATTTAGTTTTGGAAATGTGTTAACTTTAACAGAACAGTGGAGTTTAAAATTTGCAGGAAGTATCAGTCAGCACGTTTATGGTAATAATCCGCGCTATAGTTTGTTTTTAAAAAATGATTTAAAACGTATTGAAGACGGGATGAGTTTATTAAATAGTTTTCCTGTTGAGCTATCTCCTGCATGGTCGGCATTTTGTCAAATAATTTGTAAACCCAATGCGCACTGGTATTGTAATTTAAGCATCGGGTCGGCATTTCAATCGTATTCAAATTATAATCCTTATCGCCGAACGCCTTTAGTTTTGCAAGACATCAACCCCAAGTCAACAACCTATTCCCAAATTTTATCACCTTTACAGCTTTCTAATTTGTATCAAATTGATTTAAGTGTATATTATAATAACCGTATTAAAATTAGCTCAAAAACCTACCATGTCATTTCTGCCTTTGTTTCTTGTTATAACCTTACCAATAATATCCATATTGTTAGTTATCAATACGAGCAACTTCGGTATAATTACGACGACAATAATATTGCAACGTTTAGTCCAAAATTGCTGTATGCTCAAGGGATTAGCTTTACTATTGGCTTTAAATATTCAATAAATTAAATAATATGAAAACAAAAATTTATCCCTTCTTTTTGATGCTATTAGCACTTCAATGTAGCCCTTTTAAATTACCCGATAAGATTCAATTAGGAAATCAATTTCAACCCAATACAACCCTAAATAAAGTTTTAGAAACCTATCAGTTTGGAAAGATTCAAAAAATTAATACGTCAAAAATAGTTTTGGTAACGGTTGTAGCTAACGACCAAGAAAACAATTTTTACAAAACTATTATAGTAGAAGATAGTACGGCAGGTGTTTACTTAAACGTGGATGGGAGTAGTTTATATAATACGTTTCCAATTGGAAGTAGGTGGGCAATAAATTTAGAAGGGTTAAGTTTGTTCGATTATAATAATAATATTCAAATAGGGTTGGGATATGATACTATTAATAAAAGGGCTATCGGTATTCCCATTGTGTTACAAAATAATTATTTTAGTTTTGTTGATACTGTAACCCCCCAAGCCACACAGTTAACAGAAGCATCACTGAATTTAAGTTGGCAAAATAGGTATATAGAACTTCAAGATGTTGAGTTTAATTATAAAGATACTGGCGATTTTATGGCTGATTATATCAATAAATTTTCAATAAATCGTATATTACAATTTTGTACCGGAACGCCTTTATATGTGCGCACGAGTGGTTATGCCAATTTTGCATCCCAAAAAGTGCCCGGTGCAAACGGAACAATTAAAGGTATTTTGTCGGTTTATAATAACGACTTACAACTCATTTTAAATAAATGGACGGATGTTCAATTAGACAAAAAGCGTTGTGGCTTAGAAAATAATTACTATCTTTTAAACCAAAGCTTTGAAAACTATCCTATAAACTCGGTGTTTAGCGGGCAGGATTGGTATAATTTAACCGAGAAGGGACAAGAAAAATTTAAAGTTATTCAAGTTGATGACAATAACGTAATATCCATTTCGGCATATTCTAATGATAGTATTTTAGAAGCATGGTTGGTTTCACCCTTATTATCGATTCCTCAAAACTTGCAAACGTTTTTAGAGTTTTCTACAAAATGTGCTTTTGATAACGGTGCAGAACTGAATGCGTATATTAGCGAGGATTTTTATGGTGATATTAATGAGGCGCATTGGCAACGGTTATCGGCACAAATAGCTCGTGGAGTTACCGGAAATTTTGAAAAATATTTTATATCGTCAGGTGAGGTTCGTCTTAGTAGTTTTGCTGGTAAAGATATTCGATGTGCTTTTAAATATAGTGGGGTTAATTCTAAAAACATACAATTAAACAAAACAACAACCTTTTTAATTGATAATATTAAAGTGTTTACAAAGTAACAATTTTTTTTACAAAAAACAAATCAAGAACTGCTTGTTTTTAGTTACTTGGTTTTTGAATCACATATTGAGCTTTCCATATTTCTAATATGGCGTTGGTGTCTATTAAATAAGGTTCATAGTGCTCGTTGTCGCTTCTAAGCTCAATTTTGTATTTATTTTTTTTAACCACTCTTTTATAAACGATTCCTTGTTCTTTAGTTAACACAATATAAGTGTTTGAAGATTTAATGTCGTCAGAAGAGGCTATTTTTTCGCCAATAATAATGCTGCCACTTGGGGTTGGTAACATGCTGTCGCCTTTTATTTCAAAAGCTCTATAATGACCACTTCCTATCATGGGTAAGGTAAAACTGTTTAACTCTTCAATAAAGGTTTGGTCGGAATAGCCCTGTAAATATCCTGCAGCGGCTTTTATGGGAACAAATTGAATACTATTTTTAGGTTTTTTGTTTTTAAAATCATTTAGCGATTCGGTATATTTTAGGGTGTTCTGAACGATCGGTTCAACGTCTTTATTATTCATAATTGTGGCGATGTCTTTTAACAAAAACTCTTCAAAACTGATTTCAAATTTTGCACAAAGTTTTTTAATTACAGATAAATTGGGTACAGCCCTGTCTTCTTCGTATGCACCAAGTAAAGACCGTTTGATACCTAATTTTTTAGCAAATTTTTCCTGGGTTAAGCCCGATTTAACTCTAAGGAATTTAATGTTTTTTGATGGTTTATTCATAAAAAATATATTATTTTGGGTGCAAGTTACTAATAAAATTAGTTAATTCCAAATATTTTTGCATTTTTATTTTTTTATTTTTTATAAATTACCATTTTTATAATATATAATATATACATAATCAATATAATAAATAAGTTTTTAGCAAATAATTAGCATTATTTAAAAACTGCTTTTTGTACACGCAGTCTGAAAAATAGGTGTTAGGATAAAATGTCATTTTGTTACTTTGGTTTTGAATTATTGCAATAAGTGAGGTGTATATTGTGTTTTATCAAAAAATGTAAAAAATGATGTATTTTAGATGTTTTTAAATAATTTTAAATAATTTGTTTTTTTATGTGAACCATAATTTGTTTTTTTGTAATGACCCCATTTTAAAAATACCGATTTTGGCCAACTTTTTGTAAAAAAATTTTATAGTAATGCTAAACAAGAAAAACAAGATTTATATCAAATTATATAAAGTCTATTTTGTTATTACAAATATAAATTGTATCTTTGCAAAAAAAA
>JASGCT010000092.1 GCA_030053915.1 Alphaproteobacteria bacterium | reverse complement strand
AAAATATGTTACATCTACTATAAAAAACAAAAAAGGACAATGCATCTTGATTAAATAATGTACCCAACCAATACCTGAAATTTTAAAGATTTATAATGCAACTGGATACCAAAATATACCCATTAAAACAAAACGCTATGTAGTCCTCAAATAAGCACTTTTTAAAAAATTGCTATTGAATATCAAATAGTTATAGGTTATAGTGTGCAAGTTGGGTTAAAGGCAAAACTATTAAAAAATTTTCAAATTATATAAAAATTTTGCTTGATAAAATTATTGACTTGTCAAAAATTATTTTTTTAACAAATGACAAGCCAAGTGTGATATGTTGTGATCTAAAATTCATCGCTTTGTCCAAAGGTGTTTTTTCGGGTTTGCCATTTACCATTTGTAAAATCGGGAATTAGTTGAACTTGTCCGCCTTCAGCGATAGATTTTTCGGAGAGTGGGGTTATGGCGTACCAAGTTGCCAAATCATAAACATCTAAAGGAAATGGTACTTTACGTTTAATAGATTCCACGAAGGCATTTATTACAAAAAAGTCCATGCCACCATGACCAGCACCTGCGGCGTCATTATAATGTTTTTTCCATAAAGGATGATCGTATTCTGTTAATAAGTTTTCAGGATTTTGCCACATCTCTTTCCCATCGCTTAAACTTTCAATAAAAATTTGACCATCTTTAAACTTACCATACCAATTTTCTTGCCAAATACCATCAGTGCCTTGTACTTTAAAGCCAATATTATAAGGCCTTGAATTATTGGTATTGTGGGTTAGGACTATGGTTTCGCCATTGGCAGATTGTAGTTGTGTGGTTACAATATCACCTAATTTAAATTTAATTTGAGCTTGAGGGCAATCTTTACCACCTATTTCAACAATATATTTATGTAAGCCGCGAGCTTTAGAAGCTATTGAAGATAGGGCAGTCAGTCTATTTCCTCTATTAATATCAATCATATTGGCAATTGGTCCTAAACCGTGTGTGGGGTAAATATCGCCGTTACGATCAATACTGTGTTGCGTTCGCCATTTTGATTCGCTAAATCCTTCTGAACCAAATTTAATACCTTTACCACTTTTGGGAGTACCGTCATTGAATTTTACCCCTCTTAAGTCGTGCATATATCCACCTTGACAATGTAAAATTTCACCGAATAAACCTTTTTTTACCATATTATGAATTGCTAAAATATCACGTCGGTAGCACACATTTTCAAGAACCATCACGGGTATATTCTTGTCTTCGCTTTTGCGTACTAATTCCCAGCATTCTTCTATTGTTCTAGCACCACACACTTCTACGCCTGGAATAACGCCCGCATCAATGGCGGCAAGGGCTTGAGGAATATGAAAATCCCACGGCGTAGCAATAATAACAGCGTCTAATGGTTCCGATTTTAACAACGTCATATAATCATCGACTCCTTTTTTATACTCTTTTGCAGGAGGGCGATTGTGTTGAGTTAATATTTTTTGAGCTTGGCTTAACATGTATTTATCAGGGTCGGCAAAACATGTGATTTCAACATCACTTCGCTTTGATAAAATACTAATATGATTCTGTCCCCTTAAACCAGTGCCAATAATACCAATTTTTAATGTTTTGTTTTGGAAATTAAAACTTGAGGATAAAACCTCTGGGGCAAATGCTATGCCTAAGGTGGCTTTTGAGCTTTTTTCGATAAAATTACGTCTATTCATTTTTAAATTTCTCATAATCAATATGATGTTATTATTTTATATGTTAATTAAGATTTATTAGAAAAGCAATTTAACCATTTTTATATATAAAAAAAATATTTTTTTAAATTTTGCAAATTGTTCAACAACCTTAACTCAACTTCGCTTTATGATTCAATATTTTTAAAAAGTTTATAATGAATTTACCAAAATTTAATATAAATTACTGCTAAGATACCGAGCGTTAGGATAATCCAGAATAATTGACTATTGGTTATTTTGAACATGGATTTATCAACTTCCAAGTCATGTTGTATTTTAGATTCTGGCATAGCTAAGCTAACAACAATCATGATGAGTGCTGTAAAGAAAAATACCCAGCCCATACTAATTAAAAAAGGAATTGTATAATGTCCGTTATCGTTAGGGAAGGCAGTGTATAAGAAGGTGTCATTACCTGCAAGAGCGGGTAAATAATTATCGAATAGAACCATGAGAGCAAACCCTAAGAATATGCCAGTGATGGCGGCTTTTGATGTGGTACGTTTCCAAAAAAATCCCAATAGAAATACGGCAAAAATTGCGGGTGAGATATAGCCTGTATAGCGTTGAATAAACTCGAATCCGCCATTACCGCCTATACCCAGAAAATCATTCCAATTTACAATGATGGCTAGTATTAGAGCCACTATAACAACCACTCTACCTATCCAAACCATTTTAGCATCTTCTGCTTTTTTGTTTAAATATTTTTTATAGATATCTAAGGTAAAGATAGTAGAGATGCTGTTGGCTTTTCCAGCTAATGAAGCGATGATGGCGGCTGTTAAAGCAGCCATTGATAATCCTTTTAAACCTGAAGGTAAGAATGTAAGAACGGCTGAATACGCGTTATCTTCACGAAGTACGCCATTAGTATTCATAAGAGTTTGCAAGCCACCGTTCTTATACAATACATAAGCGGCAATACCAGGTATAACAACTAAAATGGGCATCATTAATTTCAAAAATCCAGCGAATAGGATACCATTACGGGCAGTATTTAAATTGGCACCTAAAGCCCTTTGGGTGATATATTGGTTACAACCCCAATAGTTAAGATTGGCAATCCACATGCCACCTACTAGCATGGCTAAACCCGGTAAACTGACATAATTGTGTATATCATTAGTAGAAGATTGCGCATTGGGTTTATCAAAAATCATTTTAAAATGTTCTGGTGCTTTTTGCATCAAAGTATTAAAACCAGCGATAGCATTTTTACCTAAGCCGAATTCTTGACTGACTACGGTTAAGGCAATATAAGTGGTCATTAAACCACCCGCAATTAAAACCAGCACTTGAATTACATCTGTATATCCAATAACTTTCATACCACCAATAGTAATAAAAAATGCAAACACCGCCAAGGCAAGCATAATAATGTGAAAATGGTCGCCACCGGTGAGGCTGTTTATAGCTAAGGTACCCAGGAAAAGAATGGAAGTTAAGTTAACAAAAATATATAAGAATAACCAAAATACAGCCATGATCAGTGCCACAGATTCGTTATATCTGGTTTTTAAAAATTGAGGCATGGTAAAGATGCGGTTTTTAAGGTAAATTGGCATAAAGAAAATAGCCACAATAATTAAAGAAACTGCGCCAATCCATTCATAAGAAGAGATAGCTAAACCAAGACGGAATCCGTTACCGCTCATGCCAATAAATTGTTCAGCCGAAATATTAGAAGCTATTAATGAGGCTCCAATAGCCCACCAGGTAAGTTGTCCTTCAGCTAAAAAAAATTCAGCACTAGATGCTGCTGTTTTTTTTCGACGATAAATGTAATAACCATAAAAGCTTATAATTACAATGTAAATTATAAATATGAAATAATCTATTTTAGCCATAATAAAAATTTTATTTTATGTTTGAAAATTTATAAACTGTTGTAGTTTTGTATACTTCTCCAGGGTTTAAAATGGTCGTTGGAAATGATTTTTGATTGGGGGCATCTGGGAAATGTTGGGCTTCTAAACAAAATGCGGTTCTGAATTCATCTTTAATATTGCCTTTCAATATATTTTTACTTTGCATAAAATTGCCACTGTAAAATTGTAAGCCTGGTTGGTCTGTTAAAACTTCAAGCTCAATACCAGATATATCGCCTATAGCTATGGCGGCAATATGTAATTGTCCGTCATGGGGACTATTTAATACGTAATTATGATCGTACCCCTTACCATAAATGAGTTGGTCATTATTATCATGAATTCTAGAACCTATGGAAGTGGCTTTTCTGAAATCAAAAGCCGCCGAGTTCTCAACAGATTCAAGCTTTCCGGTTGGTATTAAAGTAGAATCTACTGGCGTAAATTTATCAGCGTTAATTGTTAAAAGATGATTACTAATGTCACCACTGCCGTTTAAATTAAAAAACGCATGATTGGTTAAATTAACAATTGTTTTTTTATCGGTTGTAGCATTATAATCTATTTTAACTTCATTATTATTTGTCAACGTGTAAGTTACACTTACTTTTAAGTTACCAGGGAATCCTTCTTCACCATCGGGCGATACATAAGATATACTGATAGCCGAATCGTTCAGATTATCAACATTCCAAACTATAGCTTGAAATCCTTTTACGCCTCCATGCAATGTGTTCGGTCCGTTGTTGGTAGCAAGGGTATAATGATTTTTGTCAATTGAAAATTTACCTTTGGCAATTCTATTTCCATATCTTCCAATGGTTGCACCAAAATAAGGTTCTTTAGAATTTAAAAAACCGTTTATAGATCCTGGACCAACAATGACATCTATTAATTTACCGTTTTTGTCGGGCACTAAAAGACTTACAATTCTGCCACCGTAATTGGTGAATGCCATTTGTAAACCATTTTTATTTTTAAGTGTATATAACGACACGGTTTTACCATCAATGGT
Source organism: Alphaproteobacteria bacterium (assembly GCA_030053915.1). Classification (GTDB taxonomy): domain Bacteria; phylum Bacteroidota; class Bacteroidia; order Chitinophagales; family Chitinophagaceae; genus JASGCT01. The sequence goes on along the minus strand of JASGCT010000092.1, from coordinate 2,450 downwards.
TGTATCGAAATCTTTTGGATTCGGTAAGTTATTTGTCATAAGTGTTTGATTTATTGTTTGTTTATTATTTTCTGCATTTTCAGGTTCATGGCAAGCATATAAAAGTAAGCCTACTAAGAAATAAGTATAAATTTTTTTCATATATAAATTTTTAAAGTTTAATTTTAATGTAAACCAGTTTTTAATTTTTGTTCCCATCGCCAAGCATCTCTAACCATGTCATCAATATTTTTTTGAGTTTGCCAACCTAATATTTCTTTGGACTTAGATGCGTTGGCATAAATTTTTTCTGAATCACCGGGGCGTCTATTGCCAATAATATAGTTTAGTTTTAGGTTATTATATTTTTCAAAGGCGTTGATAAGTTCTAAGACAGAAATACCGTTGCCGGTTCCAATGTTAAATACTTCGCAATTTTCAGAACTTTTATTTTGTAAAAGTCTATAACAACTTATGACGTGGGCTTTGGCTAAATCGACTACGTGAATATAATCTCGGATGCAGGTGCCATCTGGGGTGTTATAATCATTTCCAAAAACAGTAATTTTTTCTCTTTTACCGATAGCGGTTTGGGTTATAAATGGCATAATATTATTAGGGACACCTACTGGTAATTCGCCTAATAAGGCCGATTCGTGGGCACCAACTGGATTAAAATAACGCAATGATATTGCTTTTATATGACCAGTGGCTGTAGTTTTTTCTAATATATCCTCTCCCATTTGTTTGGTGCTTCCATAAGCCGAAAGTGCGGGTTTAAAAGGCGTGGCTTCTGTAACTGGCAAAACATCGGGCTGTCCATAAACCGTGCAAGACGATGAAAATACGATATTAGAAATCTGAAATTGCTGCATACATTCTAATAAATTTATCAAAGATAGTAGGTTATTTCTGTAATATTTTAGTGGATATTGAACGGATTCGCCTACCGATTTACTAGCGGCAAAATGAATCACAGCGGCAATATTTTTTTCTTTTAAAAATATATTGTTAAGTTTTTCAGTATCACAAACATCAACTTGATAAAAATTGGGTTTAACGCCAGCGATTTTAGTAATATTATCTAAGATAAATAATTCTGAATTACTTAAATCGTCAACGATAACAACATCATAACCCGAAGCGATTAATTCGATTGTGGTATGAGAACCTATAAATCCAAGTCCGCCTGTTACTAATATCTTTTTTTTCATAATCAAAATGTATTAAAGGTTTATATTTAAATTTTTTAGAGTTGTTGCGGCAGTTTCGGCTGTAATATCTCTTTGGGGATTGGCTAACATTTCGTAACCAACCATAAATTTTTTGACGGTTGCAGAGCGAAGTAGCGGCGGGTAAAAGTGCATGTGCCAATGCCATTCAGGGTGTTCACCGTCATTAACAGGTTGTTGATGAATGCCTCCAGAATACGGAAAGGAGACATTAAATAAAAGGTCGTATTTTTGTAATAGCTGTTTTAATATTTTTGCCAAACTATTTTTTTCGTTGTTATCAAATTGGGTGATATCTTGTTTATGAGTTTTGGATATTATCATTGTCTCGAAGGGCCAGACAGCCCAAAAGGGTACTAAGGCAACAAAGTGTTCGTTTTCGATTACAATTCGTTCTTGTAATTTTAATTCTATTTGAAGATAATCGAATAGAAGGCTACGTTTATGTTTTTGATAATATTGAAATAATTGTTTTTGTTCTTTTTCAATTTCTACGGGTAATTCGCTGGTAGCCCATATTTGTCCGTGAGGGTGGGGGTTGCTACAACCCATGATGTCGCCTTTATTTTCAAATATTTGGATATATTTAATAAACGGGTTTGCGGCGAGGTTTTTAAATTCTTTTTGCCAAAGGTCTATAACTTTTTTTATATCTATTTCTGACATATTAGGGAGAGTTAAGTCGTGTCGAGGCGAAAAACTAATGACACGACAAATTCCTTTTTCGGTTTTAGCAATTAATAAATCATTGAGATTGTAAGAACCTTTAGGGGTATCATGAAGTAAGGCAGAGAAGTCGTTGGTAAAAACGAAGGGTTCGGTATATGTTTCGTTTAAAGAACCATCGGCACGTTTATTGCCAGGGCATAAATAGCAATTTGGGTCGTATTGTGGGCGGTTATCGGCTGGCAATGCCTCCATTTTACCTTGCCAGGGTCTTTTGGTACGATGTGGGGACACTAAGACCCATTCACCAGTTAGAATATTCATTCTACGATGTGCATGCTCTTTAAAATCAATTGTTTCCATTATAAATTTTATATTTAAATAATATGAGTTCCATTTTCAATTTGAATTTTCCAAGCTTTCATTGTTTTACCGGTTTTTTCGTGGTATATTAAGGCGGTTTTTTGTATTAAATCGTCTATTTTTTCTATTTTAACAATATTGATAGTGCACCCGCCAAAACCGCCGCCCATCATTCTGGCACCAATAACAAAGGGGTTATCTTTAACGGCG
>JASGCT010000022.1 GCA_030053915.1 Alphaproteobacteria bacterium | reverse complement strand
CCAATTATTTTAGCAAAATAAATACCATTCGGTAAATTTGAAATATCTAAATTAACATGATCTTGAGTATTAAATTGTTGACGTTTAACTAAAACACCTCTTTCATTTAGGATTTCAATAGTTACTAAAACATCTAGAACACTAAAATCGCCTAAATTAATATGTACTGAATTTTGAGCCGGATTGGGATATAATACCACATTATCAATAATTAAAATAGTATCGGAATAAGAACCTAAACAAGATTTTTCGTCAGTAACATGAATAATATTGATACCTGAATTTAATTGAATGGTATTGATGCTTTCAGTTGTTTGCCAAGTTTTATTGTTTAAATGAATGGTATAAAGGGTGCCACCTGCTAAATTAAGTTGTAATAATTTATCGTTTGTTTGTACATAACTATAAGCCGAAATAGGTTGTGGTTGGGTTATAGTAAAAGCAAATTTAACATGATTTACGGTGGTATCTGTTGTCCATATTTCGATACTATCAACACCAGCCGATAATCCAGAATATGTTTGGGTATTGGCTGATGAGGTATCGTTTTTAGACCTTGAAGCAAGTTTATAAATATAGGTTAATAATGTATCTTTTACAGAAATATTTAACGCACCGTTATTAGCATTAGCACAAATTAAATTAGTAATGTTTAAATTAAAATTATTGACGCTTAAACTATAATATAAACTTTTAAATGTAACTACAATGGTATGGTCGTTATTGAGACTATAAAAGGTATAAGATTTAAATGAGTCTTTAACATAAATATTATCTACAAAAACACTGTCCACTTTAAAACCAGAATAAGGCATATATGTTACAGTAAAATTATTTCCAGTATCCACTAAGGTTGTTGATGTAATTGAACCACCATAATTTATAGTTGTTGAAATGGTGTATAAACCTTTACGTTTAAAACTAATATTTATAGTAGAATCACCACGAACATTATTAAAGGTATAGGTATAAAATGGAGATTGCGAAGGAATTTTAATTAATCGACCATTAACAACTATAGAATCTATGACATAACCAATTTGAGCTACGACACTTACAAGCGAAGTTGAACCATAATAAGCATAAAGATTATCAGGAGTAAAACCTAAATTAGGATCTCTATTGGTAATAATAATTTCATTGAGTTCTCTTTCTAAATCAATATAAATATTTAAATCGGTACCATCGGTATTTTTAACTAAGATAGTAGAATTTGTTGGGGTAGGTATTAATATATTATTAACATACACAGCATTGATAAAATAACCTTGTGTTAATTGCAAATTTACAACAGCAAAAGAATCTAAACCGATACTATCATTTTCAAGTGTATATTGAGCGCCAGCAAGGTTGTTTAAATTAACTGAAACTTGATTCAATTGAAGACTGGCATACAAACTTACCAAAACATTACCAGCTGGTAAACTATCAATAACGTAATTCGATCCGGGGTTTAAAATAGTTATTGCAGAATTGGAACTGCTATCATAAATAACTAAACTGTCCAGTTTATAACCACGTGAAGCGTTTAAGAACAAACTGTCTTGGTCTCCAGTTGCAAATCTCGTTTTATTTGATGTTATTTGAGCACCTGAACTTGAATTTTTATATAATTGATAACCTAACTTAGACGTATATAAAGTTATATCATAGTCTTTATCAACCAATAAATTATAAAAGTTAACCGTATCATTCAAAATTGTATCTTTACCATTGATAACTAAACTATCCACTTTATAACCAGGCAAGGCTCTAAAATATACACTAATATCAGAAAAATAATTAACAGGCTGTGAAGGTCCTAAAATACTACCACCATTATTATTGGTATGGGTTATTACATTAAATTGTCTAACAGAATAAAAGATATCTATACTTTTTGAAGATTTTATGGTATCAAATACATGCGGATATTGATAAGGTGGTTTTTCTTTAACATAATTTATATAAATACTATCTATGAAATCACCGCTACCCCTAGGGAATTCTAAAGTTATAGAAGAATCATAATACACTTTATAATTTGCCGAAATAATAGTACTAAGCGAACTATTATGATATGTTTTAAACACATTAAAGATCTGTCGAGAAGCATATACTTTAAACGTATCATTACCAAAACGATTGTAAAGAGCATAACTAAATGGCGAGAACAAAGTATCAAGACGAATTGGTAGCTTAACATTATTTAATACAACACTATCTAATATATAACCAACAGATGGGTTAAATACAATATTAGCAGTATCAAAATAGGTTAAAGATTGCTTACTAGAACTAATGTTTGCACCAATTGTTGCTTCGATGGTTGTTATTTGAGTTACATTGAAATGACTAAATAATTGAATAGAATAGTTTTGATTCGCTATAAGTGTTATGGTGCCTGTATCATTCTGAATTTGATTTTGTTTAACACCATTCACTAATATACTATCAATGGTGGCATTGTAATTAGCAGCATAATCAATGTCAACCGTATCGCCATAAAGTGGTGTGAATGACGGCGTAATAGATCCTGCAATTGAGTTGCTTGACGTTGTAATGCTTTGATTGGAAAGCGAAGCAAATACTGTAATATAATGGTTTTCACGAATATTGCTAAACGTATAGCTATTAAATGCCATTACTTTATTGTCATCAACAATAACGCTGTCTAATTTATATCCAGCATTCAGTGTAAAAGTTACTTGATACATACTATCAAATAATATAGTGGATACCGAAGGCGATATAATAACAGAATTTGGCACATTTTGTTGTGTTAAAATACTATATTGACTGCGTGACGTATATAAAGAAATGGATTGATTACTATATATTGAATTTATGTTATAGGGACTGTTGGGTAATAACATAACATGTCCATTAACAACCAAACTATCTAAATTGTAAGCAGGGTCAACATTAAAATTAACATCCACATTATTATATAAATAAGCAGTAGAACTCGGATCTATGGTACTACCCGGGGTTGCACTTGTTATAATATTATATAAAGGTGGATTATATGTATAACTTATAATATCTGTGTAAATTTGAGAACCTGTATTATAAATTTTATAATAATAAGTCTCAGGTTTAAAATTAGAAATTTGATAAACATAACTACTATTTTCACCTGATACAGTATCTAAATATGTCATAAGTTTAGGTAATGTATCTAATAATATTATAAAACTATCAATACTAGCCAGATTATTAAATGCTTCAAAATTTTGATCTTGGTTATTCCATATAATAAAAATATTAGAATAATTACCTGCATTTTGTCCAACCAAGGTGTCTTGAGCATTAATTAAACTACCATCTTCGGTACTTAATAATTTGGGATAAAATGATCCTGGTATGCTATTATAAACAAATTGGTTACCTAAGTTTTTAACAAGTCCAGAGCTATCTTTTAAAGTTTGAGACGACAAGCCTTGTGTAGTACTTAAAGCATCGGTGTTTTGTAAAGATGTTACAGTATCCCAATAGACATTTATAGCACTAGCACTCAGGTTCACACCAGCAATACCTCCAACATTAGACGACGCTTTAACAATGGCAGTACTATATGAATTATTAATTTGACTTGAATTTTGGGCTACGCCAACAATACCGCCTACTTTACTAATCCCTTGTACTTTTGATTCAGTAACATAAGTATTTACAATACCACTAGATTGGTCTAAAATACCTACCAAGCCACCAATTTGGTTATTACCATTAATATTTATGGAACGTCCATAAGAATTAGAAATTGTAGATTGATTGTTTACAACACCAGCAAGACCACCTAATAAACTTGGCATGGTACTAGAAATATTTTGAACAATATTAAATTCTGGACGATAGTCTCCTATAAAAAATGAATTCCCAATACTAGATTTATTTATTAAACAACCTGTTAAACCACCTAAAATAGAATCCCCTTTTAGATAAGCTTGACTATATGACGTAAATATAAAAGAACTATCTAAAACAACACCAGCAATGCCACCAATGGTATTACCGCCATCAATAAATACCCTAGAATAACTATTATTAATTAAAGCATTATTTTGAACGCTTCCTGCGATACCCCCAATTCTGTTTGTACCGCTTAAAGTGCTTAATATATGAATAGAATTTACAATCGAACTATCTTTTAAAACCCCCGTTAAACCACCTATTTGGGCTTGTCCTGAGATGGATGCAATTGTATTGGTATCGTTATTATTAAGTACATTGATATTTTGTATAGTTGAATTGTTAATAACACCTGCTAAAACCCCAACTTTATTAACCCCTCTTACAAACACATTACTAAAATTTAAATTAAGTATTCTAGCGCTATCTAAATAAACAAATAATCCTACACTATCTTTAGTTGCATTGATATATAGGTTAGAAATTGTAAAATTATTGCCATTTAAGAATAAGGAATATCCAACCGAATCATCAATGGGTTTCCAACCCTGATTTCTAATATAATTAGTATCAATTTCACCACTTAAATAACTATTAGTATCTAAGAAGTTTAAATTATTAGTAAGTTCGTATCCAAAACATCCGCCGTCCGGACATCCTAAATTATCACCTTCGTCGATAACACTTTCTTTATATCGAGCACCCGACACATCGTAACGTATATTATTTAGTTGTTCTATAGCGTAAATGTCAATAAGTCCATCATGGTCTCGATCCACAACGCCAACACTATCAAAAATAACAATAACTTGGCTATCAGCCACAATATTATTAATGGTATAGTTTAGTCTGGTTCTATGAAACGGAATCACATAAAATGCCGAACCTATTTTTAAAGTATCTATAAAATAACCATTGTTAGCCTGAATATTTAAAGTAAAGCTTTGACCATAGAAACTGGAACCACTATTAACCGTCCCTCGGTCATTCACATTCGCCCTGGCATTAATATTAACAGGTATCGGCGTAACAAATAAATTTACTATAATATTATTTCTGACACTAAAAAAAGGTATGGAATTTCCAGAATATAGGGTTATGGTATCTAAACCATTAATAATCATAACACTATCCATTGTATATCCTCTATTGGCATTATAGCTAACCACAAAAAGATTATCATAAAAAATTGTAGTTGACGGTGAAATGGTGCCGCCAGCAGGAATATTTACTGAGGTAATGAGGTTAAATTTAGTTCTGGAAGCAAAGACTTCAATACTAATATTTTCTGTAACATTATTATTGGTGTAGGTATTACCAAAATTAGATAAAATTTGATTGTTAACTTTGACGCTATCAATGGTATAACCTGTAGTGGCAGTATAGGTTATATTTATTGAAGTTCCATAATTTGTAATAAAAGAGGGTGTAATACTACCTTGTGGTATATTCACATTCGTTGTAATTTGAAACTTCTTGAGCGAAAAATAAGCTTTTATATCATAACTCTGACGAACGCTATCATAATTTATCGTTTCTGACCAATTGTTTAATTGCGTACCATTTACAATAATACTATCATACACATAGCCTAATGGCGGTGTAAAGTTTACCGAAAAAAACGAATCATAATAAATAGTGGTATCAAAAGTGTTAGTGGTATTTAAATTTGTATTAATTTTGGCTATATTAAATGTAAATTTTTGTCTTGAAGTAAAGAGTGAAATAGTTTGTGAGGCTCTGATGGGTCCCAAACGCAGGTAGCCGTTTCCAAAATTAGTTTTAACATCATTTACAAGTAAACTATCTATAACATAGCCAATATTGGCTGAAAAATGTATGGTGTCAAAGTTATCTAAGATTGCATTATGTGATGGCGTGATAGTACCACCTATATTTGTAGTGGTTGTAATATCAAAAACGTATCTTCTAAAAACAACACGAATAGCATTATTAGTACGAATGCGGTTAAAAGTATAACTTGAGCTAGCATTGAGGTTTGGCATAAAACTGCCATTGATAAACACACTATCTACACGGTAGTTGGTATTGGGAGTAAAATAATAGGTATAGTTTGAGTCGTAATAAGCACGATTATTAGCAGGTGTTAAAGTGCCGCCGGTGTTGGCAGATGTAGCAATATTATAATAGAGGCGGTGATAATATAAGCGAATGGTGGCATCGGTATTCAAATTAGAAACAGAGAATTGTGTATTAATATTGGCGTCTGTTCGGCGGACATTATTATATACGAGGCTGTCGAAAGCATATCCTGCTGGGATATTGTTGATAAAGGTATAATTTGGTAAGACATGATTGCGATAGAAAAATTGATAAGTAGTATCACGCGAGGCAATATCGGTAATTCTTGAATATCTGATAACAATTGGTGTGACATATTGATAGTCTAATATTATATTAGTTTGGTTTGTGGTAGCAAAACGATAGGTAAAACTATTGACAGAATCGGCACTGCCGCTTATAGGGTTACTGTTATTCACTTTAACATCTGTTAAATAATATTCTAAGGGCGGGTTATAAGTAAGACGAACCGGTCCATTATAATAAAAAATTAAAGGCTGAAGTATGGGGTTTTCAGTAATAGTATTTAACACAAAAGAATTAGGGTTATAATACTGATAAACTAAAGTTATATTTTGATTACCGCCTGCTGAATTGTAAATAGTAAATCCGGTTTGAAATTTTATGCTATAATAAGATGCACTACCATAGATAGAGTCTTTATTGAAGAGACTTTTATTATAGAATAGCTGGTCTAAATAATAACTATAGGGCGGTGTATACGTTAAACGATACCTATCATTATAGGGTAATTCCAGTACAGGGGTTTGATATTGGTCGGATAAGGTACGTAAGACAAAAGAATTGGGGTACACAAATTGATAAAAAAGTGTTAAATTTTGGTTTGTAGTAAAATTGGTTACTGTATATCCGGTGGTTGAATCGTTATTTCCAATAACATTATTAATTTTTAGGCTATCTAAATTGTAATTAGGCGGTGGACTATATAAAAAACGATATTTATTAACGCCAGGTAAGAAGTTTATAACATTAAGCGGAGGCAGTGTTTCTACTTGGGTATTAAGAATAATCAATCCTTTAACATAGGTTAGCTTTAAAGCGTTGAGGTTATTTTGAACCTCGAATGTAAAGCCGTTGGTAGAATCGTGGCTATAATTTACACCTCTTAAATTGACGCTATCTAAATAATAACCATTAATTGGTGCATATTGATATCGGTACGGTTGGGCTAATCCTAATTGAACAATATTAATTTGAGTATCAAGTACTGTTTTTAGTAGAATTGAGTATTCAGATATTTTAACATATTCTAAACGAAGATTTTGGTTTGACGCGACGTGATATACTGTAAATCCATTAACCGAATCGTTACGAACTATGTTACCATTATAAGTTACAATTTGAAGATAATAGCCATCAGGCGTGGTATAATTAAATCGATAATTATCAGCCCCGCTAATTAAGTTTAAGGTATCGGCTGGTGGTACTTGTTCAATTTGAGTATTTAAAGTAATTGTTTGACAATTCACTTTAGAACTAAATATACAAATCACTAAAATGATAAAAAATATTCGTATGTTAATTCTTAAAAAAATATTTTTAAATTTATTTGACATTGATTAAGCTTATATTTTTAAAATCAATTTATGAGTTAAATGGTTTTGAAAACAGTAGTTTAGTTTTATAAAAAATAATAATTAAAATAAGAGAATTTTTAAAAATAAACAGCATCTTTTAGTAATTTATCTTTTTTCAATTAATCTAAATCCCCAAAAGGGCTGTCTTGAATTGCGTGACGCTATCCACCTATAACTTACTCTTAAAGCACTATTATTGGTACCGAAGGAATAAGCGCCCCCTCTAATATTATAATTATAAGCTACGTTATTGCCATAATAGGGATTGGGATCGGTAACAAGGGTTGAACTATAATTACCATTTTGATCGTTACACCATTCATAAACATTACCAGACATATCGTATAAGCCCGCTAAATTAGGCGCTTTTTGACCAACGGCTTGGTGTCTTGAACCGGAGTTGGTATTATAATAGTTCCAACCTACGTTATTAGCCACGTCACCGCCAGCATAATAGTACTGATCTATTACAGTTGAGTTTGGATTACCACCTCGGGCGGCAAATTCCCATTCCGCCTCAGTTGGTAATCGGAAATTGCGGCCAGTTAAGGCATTCAAATTAGCAATAAAAGTTTGAACATCATCCCAACTTACATTTTCAACAGGGTCGTTATCACCTAAATAGACACTGGGGTTTTGATTAGACATAATTACTTTCCAGAGTGCTTGGGTAACTTCGTACTTATTTATATAATAGGGCGATAAAGTTACTGCTTGGGTAGCTGGACCACTCCACCACACTGAGTATTGATCTCCATTAGCCTGAAGTTGTTTAGGAGTTGCACCCATAACAAAGGTGCCGCCGGGTATAAACACAAAATCATTTAAAAAATTAGTTATGACAGCAGGAAATTGGGTAATTTGGCTGATAATATGTTCGGTAACCGTTGAGTCGGGAAAACCATTTCTTTTAAAAACTTTGGTAAGACTGAGTGCACTTGGCTGAACAGGTTTATATTTTACCCAAAGTCTGGTGTTCATATCAACATTATTAATTGTAATACTATTAGGGGCATTGGTAATTAACCGTGTTCCGGACTGGTCGGTTAATAAAACAGTGTCTAAAACATAACCTGTGTTTCCGGTATAACTAAAAGTGATAGATTGTCCAGCAATAACACGGGGATTTTGAGGTGTGATAGTACCATTGGTTACCCTAATAGCATTTGTTACTTGAGCTTTTGTTGTTTCTAGCACTATAAAACAGGCAGAAAAAACGAATAATTTTAAAATACTGAACATGATTTTTTTCATAAATATTTATTTTAAATTTTATAATATAGAGTGCAAAGATAATATTTTTTTTAAAAATAAAAAAAAAAAAATAATTTTTTTTACAAAAGTTAAAATTATGTTAAAAAAAATAATTTTAGTCAAAAAATAGTAATTTTGGCGATTCACATAAATATTTAATAATGGCATTTAAAACAATTTTATATCAACATAACTATACATTTGAAGACCTTAAAACTGTTTTAGCAAAGGCCAGTCCCTGTCGTTCTGGCGATCTTTTAGCAGGGGTTGCGGCGATTGATGAACTTGAAAGAGTTGCGGCTCAAATAGTTCTGGCAGATCTGCCATTAACGATTTTTATACAAGACCCTATAATAGATCCTCAAAAAGATGAGGTGAGTAGATTGATAATTGACGCACATCAGCCCAGTGCTTTTCAAAAAATCAAGCATTTAACGATTGGCGGATTTAGAGATTTTTTATTAGCAACAAATACAGATGGTGCTATTATACGTTCAATAGCAGATGGCATTATGCCCGAGATGGCGGCGGCGGTATCTAAGATTATGCGGAATCAAGATTTAATACTCGTGTCGCAAAAGATTTCAAATATTACACAATTTAGGACTAGCATCGGGTTGCCCAATAGCTTAGCCACACGCTTGCAACCCAACCATCCTACAGATAATCCACAAGAAATCCTAAAAATTATAGTTGATGGTTTGTTGCATGGCAATGGTGATGCGGTGGTTGGGATTAATCCGGCCTCACAAAACATCAAGCAACATATTATTTTAATTAATATGTTAGAGAGGCTTCGGCAAAAATTTACGATTCCGATTCAATCCTGTGTTTTGGGGCATATTTTGGATACCAAAAAAATGATTCAACAACAAGTGCCTATAGATTTAATATTTCAGTCTATTGCTGGCACTGAAAAAGCAAATGCTAGTTTTGGGATATCATTGGGGTTATTAGATGAGGTATATCACATGGGCTTAGAACTAAAACGTAATGGCAATTCACGTCAAATTATGTATTTTGAAACGGGTCAGGGTTCGGCATTATCGGCGGATGGGCATCATGGAATCGACCAGCAAACTTGTGAGGCAAGGGCATATAGTGTTGCCAAAAAGTTTAAGCCTTTTTTGGTGAATTCGGTGGTTGGGTTTATAGGACCCGAATATTTATATGATGAAAAGCAAATCGTGCGGGCGGCTTTAGAGGATTTATTTTGTGGCAAGCTATTAGGTTTGAATATGGGTTTAGATATATGTTATACCAATCATACTTTAATGGACCAAGACGATTTAGATGTTTTATTAACTATTATTGGCGTTGCAGGTTGCAGTTATATCATGGGGGTGCCTGGTTCTGAAGACACGATGCTTCAATATCAATCTACTTCTTTTCATGATGCCTTATATCTTAGAAAAGTTTTAGGTAAAGTGCCGGCGCCAGAGTTTGCCAATTGGTTGAGGCAGCATCATATTTTTGACGATAACAATCAATATATTATAAAACCAAGTACTTCCAAAAAATTAGCCCAAAAATTATTAACATGAGACCAGTTTCAGCACAACCTGAGGTACCCAAAAGTATCGCCAGAATATTTTTACCAGAAACTGGGGTTTCGTTAACGACCCCAGCCGTCTTAAATTTCAAATTAGGCTTAGCCTTAGCAAAAATGGCGGTCAATAGTCCATTAGTCGTTTCAGAATTGGCATTAAAACTGAGCAACATCAGTCGGGTTTTGTTATTACATACTCAGGTTCGCAATCGAAACGATTATTTATTAAATCCCAATTTGGGAAGGAGGCTTGATAAGCATTCTAAGAATCAGCTATTGAAATTAAAACCGCAACGGTGTGATATTTCAATAATAATTGGCGATGGTTTATCATCAGAGGCAGTTCAAAACTATGCGGCGGTTTTAGTAAAAAATTTATGGCGTATTTTTACCAAAAATAAATTGAGTTTGGCGCCGCTATGTATTGTAGATCAGGCAAGGGTTGCTGTGGAAAATGAAATTGGCTATTATTTAAAAGCCAACATAGCCATTATGATTATTGGTGAGCGACCCGGTTTGACGGTTAGGGATAGTTTGGGGCTGTATTTAATATATCAACCAGAAGTTGGTAAAACAGATGAGTGTAGGCAATGTATATCTAACATTCATCCTTTAGGATTATCTATAAAATTAGCAAGTGAGCAGTGTTACGAATTGTGTTTAGAAATGTTAAGGCAAAAAACATCAGGCGTAACGTTGAAATGTTCGTATGTTTCCAAAAATAATTTATAAACAAATTCTGTGAAGATATTTGTTCTATTTGCTGTCGGCAGTATTACCATACATAACGGGCACTTTACAACCATTCACACGTAATAAACTTACTAATTGCCCGCGATGATGGTAGAGGTGGTTAAATAAGAACCCACGTATCACATTATATTTAGGCATAGGAGGCATTAAGATATTATCGCCCATTTTCATAGTCCATTGGTTCATTAAGCTCACTTCTTGAAAACCGTCGAGTACTTGGGTAGCTTTAGCCACGTTTTCTTCAAATTTAGCAACAATATGAGCTGTTTTACTAATATCGCCTTTATCGTATTTATAGGTTGCCATATCAAATTCATCCTGATTAAAAGTGCCTTCATACCAATTATAGGTTTCGGCGATGTGGCTGGCTAATTCGGCAATAGACCATAAATTAGGTTGGGGACGATAGGTTAAAACATCATCAGGAATTGCATTTAATAGCTTGCGTGTACTTTCTGTTTCCAGTTTAAACTCACCTATAATAACTTGTTTTATCATAATTAAAATTTTGTAAAGTTACAAATAAAAAGATAAAAAAATGTCAAAATTCGTAATTTATTATAAAAAAAATGGGATATTTGCAATATGGAAGCCAGAATTCAAATTAAGCAAACAAACATTTTTTATAATGAAACGGAAATAGTCATAAAAAGTTTAGATAATATGGATATTTTTAAAGGGCTGTATCAATTTTTGGCTTTAGATTATCCAAAATTTTACAAAATGGATTTTTTAGGTAAATTAGCTTATTTAGGGGCGAGTTTTTTAATACAATATAATAGATATATTCTTAATTGTCAAGATGTTTCATTAATAGGTATGAATTCTATGAGTAGTTATCATGCCGATAATGAACATGCGAAATTGATGCAGGATGGCGCACAACATATTAGTCCTGCAATGTTTGTGAATACTTTACCTAATATTTGTTTGTCTGAGATAGCCATTGCCTATCGTTTTAAAGCTGAAATATTATTTTTGATTCAGGAGCAATTTGATGTAACTTTTTTTAGGGAGATGGCGCGCTTATGTTTAAAAGACAATAAGAGTAAATATGTTTTAGGTGGTTGGGTTGAATATCGTGGTCATCATGATTGGGAATTAGATTTTTATCTATTGTCTTAATATTTCAAGGGCTTGTATAATTTTAGAGGTATTTTTAAAGCCTGGTGTCCATTCAAATTTAGAGTTAATATCAATTGAAAAGGGTTGATGTGGCAGGAATTTAATATCTTGAATATTAGATAGTTGTATGCCACCGCTTAAAAAATAAGGGCGGTTAAAATGGAGGTTCTGTATGGTATGCCATGGGAAGGATTGCCCTGCCCCACCCTGTTTTGGGGTTAGGGTATCGAACATAAAATAATCGCACCAAGGTTCAAAATCTTTAAAATAATCGTTATTTAAATTTCCTTGTAAATCTATTTTAAAAACCTTAATAATTTGGAATCCTTTACTTTTTAAAACCATGCAATAATCTGGATTTTCGTTGCCGTGTAATTGAATACAATTTAAACCAATTTTATTAGCAATATTTATAAGTATATCAATATTTTCATCAACAAAAACGCCAACAGTTTGAGCGTGTTTTAGGTTTAAGTTTTGTAGGTTTTTTAGAGAATTATATTTTAAAACATATCGAGGTGAGGGTTCGTAAAAAATGAACCCTAAGAAGTTGATATTTAAAGCATCTAAATAGTATAATTGGGGCAGGCAAGTTAATCCGCAGACTTTGATTTTCATGCTCATGATACATTAGTTAAACTTTGTATTTAATTCGGTCATAAAGTTGATAAATCCTTGTGCCGGTGCAGTTTGAGACATAAATTGTTCACCGATTAAAAAGCCATGGCAGCCGTTTTCAAAAAGAGCTTGAATGTCGTGAATAGTTTTAATACCGCTTTCGGAAATGCAGGGGATATTTTTGGGTACTAAGGGGGCAATATCTTGAGAAGTTTTAAGATTAACTTCAAAGGTTTTTAAATTTCTATTATTGATACCGATGATATCTATGGCATCATTCATTGCATCTAATTCGGCTTGGGTATGGACTTCTAAGAGGGTTTCTAACTTGTGTAATTTTGCATAAATTGCTAATTCTTTTAGTCTTTGTTTCGTTAAACAGGCGGCTATTAACAGAATAATACTTGCGCCTGCGGCGGCGGCTTCATCGATTTGCGATTCATGAATGATAAAATCTTTTCGTAAAAATGGGATTGGTAGATGGCTGACTTGTTTTAAATCGTTGATATGTCCTTTAAAATAGGTTTCGTCAGTCAAGACGGAAATAGCGGATGCGCCGTTTTGATAGTAGGCATTAACGACATCAGATACATTAGCCTGGTCATTTAAAATTCCTTTTGAAGGAGATTTGCGTTTAAATTCGGCAATTATTAATGGTTTGGTGGTTTGCAACAATGTGTTTTTTAAAGAATATTTTTCTTGTTTTGGAACGGGGTTATTTATGATTTCGATATTAATAAGGCATTGGTTTTGTAAGGATTGGTGTTTATGACTGATAATCTCTTCGAGGATATTCATAACATTATTTTTGTAAGTTTAATAATTTTTCTAAACAAGCTAAGGCTTTGCCACTGTATAAAGCTTCAGAGGCAATTTCAAAGCAATTTGCCAAGTTGTGTTGTGGTTGGGCAATGTGGATTGCTAAGGCAGCATTGGCGATAACAACTTGATTTTGTGGGTTGGGTGTTTTAGATTTTAATAGATTCATAAAATGCTGGGAAGCTTGTTGTGGTTGTGTTTCAGCAAAAAGATGTTCTGGATTTATTTTCATTTTAGTAAAAAAACTTGGGTGTAAAACTAAGGCATCCTGGTTTGTTAAAATTTTGGTTTCGTTGGTAAGCGAAATTTCATCGTAACCATTTAAGCAGTGGACAATGGCAAAATGAGCTTTGGTTTGTTGCAAGTAATAATTGTATAGTCTTTGGGTACTATGGTTATTGACGCCGATGAGTTGCATGGAAGGCGTGGCGGGGTTTAGTAAGGGTCCTAAATAGTTAAAAATGGTGCGCCAGCCGAGGCTTTTACGGATAGATGCAACTTGTTTCAGTGCTGGGTGAAAAAGTGGGGCGTGCAAAAAACAAACATTAGCTTGGTCTATTTCAGCTTGAAGTTTATTGGAATCGTTAGAAAATTGATAACCAAGAAATTGCATGATATGAGAGGCTCCAAAATGCGTTGAGGCTCCAAAATTACCGTGTTTAGCAACTTTAAATCCTGCCCCAGCAACTACAAAGCAGGCTAAAGTAGAGATATTAAAACTATTTTTACCATCGCCGCCGGTGCCAACAATATCAATTAAATTAGGTTGGTTTAAATGTACAGGAAGCATTTTATTCTTGAGTGCTATTATAAATCCTTTTAACTCGTCGAGGGTTAGGTTACGATTGGTGAATTTTCCTAAGATAGCGGCAATTTGAAATTCGTTAAAACTGCCATCTACTATACAATTCATTAGCGATTCCGCTTCCTGTTGGCTTAAAGAATTGTTAAAATAATTGGGATTCATGCTTATTAATTATTTAGACTTTTATTATCAAAAATTGTTCTATTTCGTGAGTTTAAACACAGAAAAATAAAATGATAATGATACGACATGATTCTATTATTTTTAGTGTTGCAGCCAATTTTTGAGCATGATATTACCATGAGGGGTTAGAATACTTTCGGGATGGAATTGCACACCTTGAACATCGTAAACATTGTGATGCATTCCCATAATATAGCCATCATTATCTTCGCAGGTAATGGTAAGGTTTTCGGCGGGAAAATTATTTTTTTGGACGACCCAACTGTGGTAGCGTCCTGCTTTAAAAGTTGGCGGTATATTGTTATAAAGTTGAAGATATTTTGGATTGGTATTGGGCAGGATGTTAATGTCGGTTTGTATGCCATGATATACGGCATCGAGGTTATGAAGCGTGCCACCAAAGCATTCGCCGATGGCTTGAAGCCCTAAACAGACACCCAAAATAGATTTGGTTGGGGCGTATTCAATGATAGTTTTTAAAAGGAGACCACTTTCTTTTGGTATGCCAGGTCCGGGTGAGAGTAAAATTTTATCAAAATCTTTGACATCTTCGATTTTAAACGTATCATTACGCCATACTGTGGTAATATCTGTAGGACGAATTTCTTTAATTAAATAGACTAAGTTATAGGTAAAAGAATCGTAGTTATCAATGACTAAAATTTTCATAGCATGGCGTTTTTAAGGGCTTGTAATTTGGTATTGACTTCGTTTAATTCGCTTTCGGGGTTACTTTTGGCAACAATACCAGCGCCAGCTTGTATGGTAAGGGTATTATTTTGGCTTAGGGCTGTTCGGATCATAATAGCTTGGTTGATAGAGCCATCGCAGCCTAAAAAGCCAATACTACCGCTATAAAAGCCTCTTGGGGTTGTTTCGAGTGCATTAATAAGTTGCATGGCTTTAATTTTAGGTGCACCGCTTAATGTGCCGGCTGGGAAGGTTTTTGAGAATAAATCTAAAGAAGATACATCTTTAGAAAAATGACCTTTCACTTCACTTACAATATGAATGACGTGGCTGTAATATTGAATTTGTTTCAGTTTTACAACATCTACTTGATGGCAAAAGACGCTGAGGTCATTCCGGGCTAAGTCAACCAGCATAATATGTTCAGCTAATTCTTTTTCGTCTTTAAGAAGTTCTGCGGCTTTAAGATTGTCGTGGGCTTCGTTGCCAGTTCTTTTAAATGTACCGGCAATAGGATGAATGGTAGCGGTATTATTTTTGACAATGATTTGAGCTTCGGGCGATGAGCCAAAGATGCGATAGTTACCATAATCAAAATAAAATAAAAATGGTGAAGGGTTAATGGAGCGAAGTTTGCGGTATATGTCAAAGTCATCGCCTTTGAATTTTTGTTGAAAACTGCGGCTGAGCACAATTTGGAAGACATCGCCTTTTAGGCAATGATGAATACCCTTTTGAACCATTGACAGATACTCTTCATTAGAAATATTTGAACTTGTGTTTTCGGCAACTTCTGCTTGATATTCAACAAAGGAGGCGTTAGCAATTTGGTTTGCTAAAAAATTGAGTTCTGAATTTTCGTTGGGAAGGGCGTTTTCGAATAAAATCATTTCGTGGTTAAAATGATTAAAGGCAATCACAAATTTATATAATCTAAATCGGGTGATAGGTATTTTAGGGCTTTGTTGTTTTACTAAGTTTTGATGTTCCCAAAAGCCAATGGTTTCGTAAGAGAAATAGCCATAGAGTCCTTGCGAATATTGATATTTTGTAGGGTTATTTTGAAAACTAAATGAGTTCATGAAATTTTGTAGTTCGGCGTTTAGATTAAAGTCTGGGTTTATGTCGTGTTGTTCTGGAAGTTGGTTAGGGCGTTTAAATTCGAAGCGATTAAAATTAGTAATTTCAAATCCGGCAATAGGGTTTAGGCAGATAAACGACCAGCAATTTTCTAAAGCTTTAAAATCGGTGGCTTCTAATAAAATGGCATCACGGTATAGGTCTCTTAGTTTTAAGTAAACTGAAACAGGGGTAAAAATATCAGCCCTTAAAATTTGGGTATTGACATTAAGAATTGTGTTTGGGTAATTCATAAAAACGACTATGGCACTACTTTAGCGGCGCCCCAAAAGTGGTTAAAGGGTACACAATGTAAAGAGACGTATTTAAACGTATTAAAATTGGGGCTACCAGTAATGGTATAATATTGATCTCCGGAGGTGCTTTTAATTTTACCTAAATCGATGGCTTGACCAATAACGGGCTGGGCGGTTGGAGATAAAAATACGTGAATATCAGGACCTTGTGTTGAGGTAAAATTATTGGTTAAAAAAACACGGTATTGCATGGCACCATTTACTTGAATAATTGCTGTGCCTGAAACGTTGGGGCTATTTGTAAAATTGGCGCTGTATAAATTTTGATATAGGTTAGCATTAATGGTTGTAAAACTTGAGTCGCTGCCATAAGATGTTCCAACGCTATTTTTAGAATAAGCCCTAACATAATAGGTGGCTTGGTTATCTAAATTTGTGGCGGTATAGTTAAAATTATTGCCATTGATAGAATTAGTTACAACGCAAGTGCCGTTAGATGGGCTTGGTGTGGGTGTTTTGCTATAACAAAAACCCATTTCGGTTATGGGGGCATTACCATTTGAGACAACAGTGCCACTAAATTGGGCTGAGTTACCTGTGATCATTGATATTGAAAGGGTTCTGGTTGTTGGTAAAGATGTTATTTGTAGGCAGGTAAAACTTTGGTCGGGCTGTGAATAGATTGTATCTGTAGTTGTAATAAAAAAAGCGCGATAGTAATAAGTAGTCGCTGCGACTAAATTATTTAAGTTTGCAATAAAATTTTCGTTAGTAGTTGTAGGGTCTTTAGAGAAATAGTTGTTGAGTGAGGGGTTAGGATTGGTACTCCAGCAGACACCTTTGGCTAAAAGTGTTACAGTGCCCATATTTAAAAAAACATGAATTTGTGCTGAATTGGTTGTTATATTTTCAGCTTCAGAGACTGAAATTTCAGGGTTTTGGTCTAAAGTTCTAACTGTAACTTCATTACCAAAAATAGTATCTTTATTATTTATTGCAAAGCTTTTAAAATAGTAGTTTTGTGAGGGCATTAAATTAAAAAATCCTTTGGTTAAACTATCGGTATTATAGCTTGTAATTTTGATAGAATCATTAAATGTGGGTTGTGAATGTGATGCCCAAACAATACCATATTTAGAAATTGGCAAACTCCCAGTTTTAGTTACTTTGATAGTTATTGCGCAGTAATTGGCAGATATATTGGTGGCATTTCTGGTTAGAACGGTTGGTGGGATATAGGTTGCATTTGTAGTGAACGATATTTGATTTCCATAGCGAAACCCGACTTCATTTTCGATAAAGCTTCTAACATAATAAGTAGTTTGTGGGTTTAAACTTTGAATGATAATAGATTGCGACTTACTATTGAGTTTTGAATAATAAACGCTATCGAGTACAGTAGGGTTATTGGTAGTATCCCAACAAATGCCTTTACTAATAATAGGGAGGTTTCCTGAGTCTATAATGGAAAAAGAAATTTGGGCAGATTGATTGGTGATATTAATAACAGAATCTGTTTTTATGGAAGGGGTGTAAACAATATCAGAATTTTGGTTTAAGCCTACAAATTTTGTACAAGAATAAGCCAATAAAAGTACAAAAACTAAACTATAACCAAGAAAAGGCTTATATTTTAATAGATTAAAAGAAAATGTGTTTTGTGTATTCATAAAAAAAAATTAAAATTCATAAGTTTCATGTAGGTGGATTATTAAAAAAGTTGCAGCGATTAAAGTTACCATAAAAGCTGTTGGTTGGGCATTATAAGACTTGGCTTGCCACATTAAAAAATATTCGCCTGCGATGCAAATGAATCCAAGAAAAAAAAGAGTTAGTGTAATAAAATAAGCAATTAAAGTAGCTTGTTTTTGTTTGATAAAATTGGGTGTGTGTATATTTTTTAGCATTTTTAAAAAGCCAAAGATAAATAAAAAACAACAAACACATTCAGTTAAAATTATAAAATTATACATAATTTTATGCATTGTTGAATTTGTGATAGAACGCCAAGCGTTATTTTCGGGGTTAAATACTTCTTTCATAGAAAGTACATTTTTTACAAAAAAGTAGTTAGCATTATAATCGGTGATATTTCCTAAAAAAATAATGAAGAAATAGATACCCATAAAAAGCGAGAGCATGGATTGAATTATCCTGATATTTAGTTTTTGAAAACTGGAAACATTAGTTTTCTTATTCTCCATAATATTCAACATAATTTTTATTGGTTTCGTAAAGTTTGATAGCATGTAATTTAACGCCTTCGGGTAGATGTATTTCTAAGTCGTTCCAGATAGCTAAGGCGATATTTTCGGTACTACATAAGATGTTTTGAAGCGTTGGTACATCAAGATTTAAATTTTTGTGGTCGTATTTTTTAATAACATGCATTTGGATAAATTGGCTTAATTTTTTTAAATCGAAAATAAATCCTGTTTTGGGATTTACCTTACCTTTAATTGTAACATAGAGTTCGTAATTATGTCCATGCCAATTTTTATTTGCGCAAATACCATATATCTCGTCATTTTCGAGATCAGATAGTTCTGGGTTAAACAACTTATGAGCGGCGTTAAAAGTTTCAATTCTGGTGAGATAAAGCATAAATGTTTTTTTGCAAAATTACAAAATTTATTTTAAAAATCGTACTTTCATTTTTTTAAAGTTCTCTGTTGAATAAATTCTGGGATTTTAAATTTCCTTTTTAAAATTTTATAGCTTCTCCAATAATAGAATCCAATGAACAATTGAATGATGTTTAGCAACCAAAGTTGTAGGTTATATTGTTTAAAATCAATGGCAAAGATGAAAAACAGGAGGCATCCGATAAACATGGTATTAGCTAAAATTTTCCAAGCAACATTATACTTTTTAGTTAACAGCATTAAAATAATGTATAAAGGATTTCCCCAAAGTATATTATAATTATTGTCGCAGGCTTTATGATTGAATACGAACCAAAAAAAGACTATAAATAAACCAATGAAACTGTAAAAAAAGATAATAATTTTACTTAAAATAAACAAGGTTCTATTCCGTTTAACCGATAATAAATAAAGTATCCAAATTGTAAGAAAGAGTAAAATAAAAACAATTGGGTCGATATAAAGTCGATGTAAAATATTAAATGGCAAAACGGTGTGTTCTTGTAGAATAAAATTTTCGTTAATATTCATATTAAACAATTGATTATGATATAAATATGGCAAAAAATTATACGTAGAATCAGTTAGTTTTACATCAGCTTTAGCACCTAATAATATATTAATTCCAAATGCAAGTGCATGTTTATTTTGTGAAATGGGATAGTATAAAATTGCGTCACGATACGAGGCGATTTTTGTTATAGGAAGCACAAATTGATACACGTTTGCTTGGTGCAAAATTTGGTTAACACGGGTAACACAATTGTCGTAAAGAAAATCGTATTTATAGTGGGGATTATACGTATAAGTAGTAATAAGGTTGGTTAAAAGGTTCGACTTTTTAATAGTATCTAAATTCAGAACAATTTCGGACAAACCTCTATTTTCGGTTTTTGTAAAATTTAAATAATCTTTATAAGTAGCAATGGAAACATAATAGTCAAGGTCTCCCATTGCAAACTTTGACACAAAATTGGGTTGTTCGAAACTAAAGGTGCCAAAATTATAAACATAGTCGGTATTATTATTGCTATCAATTACGCGTAAAGCGGTATGTCCCCATGTTGTATAAATTTCGCTACCTTCTTGAAAATACAGAATACTGATAGTTGTTTTTTGGCAATACGTAGGTGATATATAAACATGTTGTGCGTTTACATTAAGGCTAAACCAAACCAATAAGCAGAAAAAGGTTTGTTTCATAAATTCTTAATATTTTTTAAAATAATTGGGGGACTCTTGAGTAATCATAATTTGATGCGGGTGGCTTTCAATCAAGCCTGCATTTGTAATTTTTATAAATTGAGCTTTTTTTAAATCTTGTAAATTTTTAGCGCCGCAGTATCCCATTCCGGAACGAAGTCCGCCTACAAATTGCGTTACCACTTCTTCCAATTTTCCTTTGAATACAACGAGCCCTTCAACACCTTCAGGGACAAGTTTTTGGGGGGTTTTATTATCTTGAAAATATCGATCTGAGCTTCCAGCACTCATGGCGCCTAAACTACCCATGCCGCGGTATGATTTATATTTATAACCTTGTAATTCAATGATATTTCCAGGACTTTCTTCAACGCCAGCGAAGGCAGAGCCGAGCATCACAGCATCGGCACCAGCGGCTATGGCTTTGGTGATATCACCCGAATATTTAATGCCTCCATCAGCAATTAAGGAAACAGCTGATTTTTTTAGTTCTTGTGCTACTTCATAGATAGCTGTTATTTGAGGAATGCCAACACCGGTTACGATACGGGTAGTACATATTGAACCTGGACCAATGCCCACTTTAATAACATTGGCACCAGCTTTGGCTAAACTTAAAGCACCTTCTTTGGTAGCAACGTTACCAGCGATAATACTTAAATAGGGGAATTTTTTTCGAATGGCGCTTACTAATTCAATGACCGGTTTGGAATGCCCGTGCGCGCTATCAATGCACAAAATATCGATACCGGCTTTTATTAATAAATTAGCCCTGTCAATGGCATCAGACGTAATGCCAATAGCCGCTCCAACCAGCAATTTTCCATTTTTATCGATAGCTGCTTGTTTAGACATTTTAAGCAAATTTGTTTTGATTTTAAGGTAATTTTTAACTTTTTGGATGTGTTTAACTTGCTCTTGAATGGTCATGTTTTTATGAATAATGCCAATGCCACCGAGTATGGCAAGTGCGGTAGCCATTGGGGCTTCGGTTACGGTGTCCATTGCTGATGAAATGAGTGGTATTTGTAAAGTAACATGAGGTGTTAAACTACATGTAGTATTCACTAAAGTGGGATGAATCTCGCTATAAGATGGTTTCAACAACACATCATCATAAGCTAAACCTTCATTTATTTGAAATTTACTTGTCTTCTCCATACAAATTTATTATTGTTTTACAAATTGAATCCACGTCAAATTGGCATTCTTGATAAAGTTCAAGCGGGCTACCGTGTTCTATTATTTTATCAGGAATACCTAGCATAATAAGTTTATTTTGGTAATTGTTTTGTTGTAAAAATTCTGCTATTGTAGAACCTAAGCCGCCTAAAATAGTACCATCTTCAATAGTAATAATTGATTGACAGGATTGGCAAAATTCGTGTAATATTTTTTCATCTAAGGGTTTAAGAAATCGTAGGTCGAGATGCCCAATAGAATAATGTGCTGGTAATTTATGAATAGCATGGTTTGCAAAATTTCCTGGATGGCCTAAACTTATAATCCCTACTTGGGTGCCTTTTTTTAACCAACGGGCGGTGCCAATTTCAATTTTTTGGAAAGCATTTTTCCAATCTATCAAAACACCTTCACCTCTTGGGTAGCGAATTACAAATGGTACGTTGGTATCTTCGAGTTGCGCCGTGAACATCAAATTTCTAAGTTCATGTTCGTTCATAGGTGCGGCAATAATCATATTAGGAATACATTTAAAATAAGCTAAATCGTAACATCCATGATGCGTAGGTCCATCTTCACCTACTAAGCCGGCTCGGTCTAAACAAAAAATTACGGGTAATTTTTGAATAGCCACATCGTGAATAACTTGGTCGTAAGCACGTTGCATAAAACTTGAATAAATATTACAAAACACTTTAAGCCCTTGGGTAGCTAAGCCAGCACTTAAAGTTACGGCGTGTTGTTCGCAAATGCCAACATCAAAAGCCCGATGCGGCATGGCTTCCATCATCATTTTAAGTGACGAGCCACTGGGCATGGCTGGGGTTATACCAAATATTTTAGAATTTTGTTGTGCTAGTTCTAAAATTGTATGTCCAAAAACATCTTGATATTTTTGGGGTTGGGGGTTTACATGTGTTTTTTTAAAAATTTCGCCAGTAACTTTATCGAATAAACCTGGTGCGTGCCATTTTGTTTGTTCTTTTTCGGCAGGCTCGTAGCCTTTTCCTTTAACAGTTAAAATATGTAATATTTTAGGACCTGGAATTTTTTTAATATGTTCAAGAGTGTCAACAAGTTTAGTAATATTATGACCATCAATGGGACCAAAATACCTTAAATTAAGGGCTTCAAATAAGTTTGATTGTTTAAGTAATATGCCTTTGATAGACGCTACAATTTGGCTTGTTTTTTCTTTGGTAAAGTTGCCACCAATGGGTAATTTTTCTAAAAAATGCCACACATCTTCTTTCATTTTATTATAAACAGTAGAGGTTGAAATTTGAGTAAGATAGTCTTTAAGTGCACCAACATTGGGGTCGATACTCATACAATTATCGTTTAGAATAATCAGCACATCGGCATCGGTGGAACCTGCGTGATTCATGGCTTCAAAAGCCATTCCCGCGGTCATAGAGCCATCACCAATAACAGCCACGTTCTTTTTAGGTTCTGCAAGATATTTATTTGCTAATGCCATGCCAAGAGCGGCTGAAATAGAAGTAGATGAGTGTCCAACGCCAAAAACATCGTAAGCACTTTCAGACCTTTTAGGGAAACCGCTAAGACCTTTATATTTACGATTAGTTTGAAAATTATGTTTTCGTCCGGTTAAAATTTTATGACCATAGGCTTGGTGTCCTACATCCCAAACGATGTTGTCGAAGGGTGCATTATATACATAATGTAAGGCAACTGAAAGTTCAACAACCCCTAAGCTAGCGGCAAAATGCCCCCCATGAATACTTACCACATTTATAATAAATTGTCTTAATTCATCGCAGACCTTTGCAAGCTCCTTTTTAGGAATTTTTTTTAGGTCTTCAGGTGAATCTATCCCTTTTAATAATTCTAAATTTTCCATCATAAACGCAAATTTACGAAAAATTTGGCAGTTCGTTTAATTTTATTAAATTTCCTTGGGCATTAAATTGAAAATAATGGGCTTCTTTTCCATTAACGATACCTAAATAACTAGATTTTAAAAAATAATTATAATTAAAGACTTGACTAAGTACATTTTCATTTAAACTCATTTCGGGGGACTTACATTCAATTAAAATCCAAGGCTTTCGTTCTTTATAAACCACTATATCGTAACGTAATAATTTTTGATTACATTTAATTTTTTTTTCAACAGAAATTAAAGAGGGGGGGTATTTTAAAACATAAACTAATTGGTGAATATAGTATTGTCGAACTGTTTCTTCGGGTGTTAACACCACCCATTTTTTTCTAACAATATCAAATATTTTAGCCGGTTTTGTATTATTATTAATATTAAAATTGGGTTTAAACGTCATGTTAAAAAAAAATATTTGATTTATGTTTTACAATGCAAAATTACGTATTATATATGAAGTTTTCATATTTTATTTTTTCAAAAATTATAAAAACATGTTTCGCTTATTTTAATTTACAAAATCTGAGGTTATATTATGATACGTTTAAAATCTGAAACTTTGCACTTTTTATCAATCATAAAGTTACCCAAAAAATAGTTGCGTATTTAAAACAGGAAGCAGAAAAAATAAATTTTATAAAATAAAATAAAAATATTAAAAATAAAATAATATCTTTGCTAAAATTAAAAAGGCACTAAGAATATGTTATTAGATAAAAAATTCCCTTTAAGTTATAACTTAGGAATTATAAGAAAGGATATGTTTATTGTGGCTATAGTAATTTTTGCTACCAATGTCTTGTCATGGAAATTTCATAATTTAATACCAGACCTTAATCCTTCTATACCTGCATTTATTGGTTCTGCAATTTCAATTTTATTATCTTTTAAAATTGGTCAATCCTATGATCGTTGGTGGGAGGCACGTAAGATTTGGGGTAGTATTGTAAATGATAGCAGAAATTTAATTTTATTAATGAATGCACATATAAAAGAGGGTAACAACAAAGAAATCAAAATTATTGCGTATCGACATATTGCTTGGTTGTATTCATTAGGTCAAACATTGAGAAATCAAAATCCTATTGATAATGTTTCAGACTATTTAAGCAAGGCGGATTTTAAGGATTTGGTAAATTATAGCATTAAACCATTAGGAATCATGCAGCAAAATTTTGAACATATTTCGAGGTTACGAGATACTGATCAAATAGACACTTACTCTTATGTTAAAATCAATGATATTTTAGCTAATTTTATAACGTATCAGGGAATGTGCGAACGCATAAAATCTACAGTATTTCCAGCAGGCTATAGAAAATATTTGCATTGGGCAATTTATGTTTTTATTGTAATTTTAACGATAACTTTTCATGATTATCCTTTAGCTTTTGAGTTAGTGTTAATCGTTGCTATTGCGTCAATATTTTTCTTATTAGAACGGTCATCCATACAATTACAAAACCCCTTTCAAAATTCACCAAGTGATACGCCAATAAAGACGATTACTCGAAAAATTGAAATAAATATCAAAGAGTTATTAAAAGAAAATGATATTCCTAATCATATTGAACCCCATGAATTTTATATCATGTAATCCTAATACGTTTACCAAAGAAACAAATCGTTATATGTTAATTTAGAATACTTTTAATTGATGTCATTATCTACCTAAATATAATCCAAAACCAGCTCTAAAAAATGGGAGTTTAACACCACCCGTATAATATGGTGAATTCGGGTCGTTTAAAATATCTAATAAAACAGAGACAAAAAATACTTTATCGCCAATGTCTCTACTACCATAGCCTACTCCAACTAAAATACTTGGGGCTTGGGCAAAGGTTTTTATTTGTAATTGAGTACTAGGATCTTTTGTTGTAACATGTAACCAATTATACTCGGGATTTAAAGAAATAACTACATGTTGGGCTATCCACAATCTTGAAATAACTGCCATACCATAGCTGATTTTTTGATATTCAAAATTACTATTTGAATTTTTAAGATAGCCGAAATTTAATGCGAAACCCATATCCAAAACTCTGGAAATAGTTTTTGTCAATTCGGGTGTTAAGTTTACATTAAAGGTGCCATCACCTAGCCCAAGTGAAAAGTTGCCACCCCAGTACCAAGGATTTTGGGACTTTAATGATAAGGCGTTTAAAACCAATATAATAATAACAATTTTTTTTAAATATAGAACCAAACTCAACGTGTAATTTAAAATATTTTATTAGGGTTTAAAATATGTGTTGGGTCGAACACATTCTTGATGGCTTTATGAAGTTGAATTTGGGTATCATTAAATACAATAGGTAGATATTTTTTTTGAATTAAACCAATACCATGTTCGCCTGAGATGGTACCTCCTAATCGTTGCACTTCTTCAAAAAGTTCGGTTAAAATAGTTTCCATTATTGGATTTTGATAACTATTTTTAATTGTTGGGTGATTTATTCTGATATGCAAATTTCCGTCTCCAGCGTGGCCATAACAAACAACTTTAAATCCGTGCTTTTGTCCTAAAAATTTCATGGCTTCAATTAATTGTGGCAAATAGTAGCGTGGCACTACGGTATCTTCTTCGATAGTATAGCCGTTATTTTTAACGATTTCAGCAACGCGTCTTCTAAATTTCCAAAGTTCATCTTTTTGTTGGGCGGTTTCAGCAAATAAAACCTCAGTGGCATCAAAAGATTCTAAAACTTCAGAAATTTTTTCCATATCTAAAAAAAGTTTTTCTAGGTCGTTCCCATCTACCTCAACTATTAAATGGGCTAAAATATCGTCATGAACGGGAATTATTGAATTAGGTACAAATTCTTGCGTAATTTTTATGGCATCTATTTCCATAAGTTCTAAGGCACTTGGTATAAATCCGGCTCTAAAAATGGCACTTACGGCTTCTGCGGCTTTATGAACACTCTTAAATGGTGCCATCAAAACAAGATCATGTTTTGGGGCTGGAATAAGTTTTAACACAATTTGAGTGATGATAGCTAAAGTACCCTCGCTTCCAACAATAAGTTGGGTTATATTATATCCGGTTACATTTTTTAAGACGTTGCTACCGGTCCACATAACGTCACCATTGGGAAGCACTATTTCTAAATTGAGGACATAATCTTTTACTACACCATATTTAACGGCTCTGGGACCGCCACTGTTTTCTGCCACGTTGCCGCCTATAAAACAAGTGCCACGACTACTTGGATCGGGTGGATAAAAAAGTCCTTTTTCTTTAACAGCATTTTGTAAAACTTCGGTAATAACACCCGGTTGGGTGGTTACTTGAAGATTTTTTTCGTCAATTAAAATAATGGCATTCATGTTTTCTAAACTTAATACAATGCCATTTAGTATGGGTATAGCGCCACCGCTTAATCCAGTACCCGCCCCTCTAGGCGTAACGCATAAGTTATTGGTAAAACAGTATTTCATGATACCACTTACATCTAAAGTTGTGCAAGGTTTTAAAACAATACTAGGTAAAATAGAAATGTTTTCGGTTTCATCATGACTATATTTTTCTAATACGTCATTATCAGTAAAAACATTCTGTTTTCCTATCAAATTTTCAAAAAATGTTATATGATTTCGTTTCATTATGCAAAAATACAATTTTTTAAATAATTTTATGTATTTTGCGTAAAATAAATATTATGAGTATTGTTAAAAAAGGTGATAATGTAAAGGTACATTATACAGGAAAACTAGAAAATGGGCATGTTTTTGATAGCAGTCAAGGACGACAACCTTTAGGATTTAAAGTTGGTGCTGGGCAAATGATTGCTGGTTTTGATAAAGGTGTTGAAGGCATGAAAGTTGGCGAACATAAAACGATTCAAATACCTTTTAATGAAGGCTATGGCGCTAAAAAAGAGCACATGATATTTAAGTTTCCTAAGGATAAGTTTCCTAAGGACAACAACCCAGAAATTGGGAAGGAATTAAATATGATGGACGAAGAGGGGCGAAATTTTACCGTAAAAATTATAGCAATCCACGACGATCATATTACTTTGGATGCCAATCATTTTTTAGCCGGTGAAAATTTAATTTTTGATATTGAAATGATTGAAATTCAATAAAATAAAAATACCAACATCTTTTCAAGTTTTTTTTTTAATAAAATATTTTAATTTTATCCTAATAAAAAGAGTTTCTTTAATAAAAATTTATTAACTTCGCCGTTAAATATTAAATATTTATCATGAAATATAAATCTATGTTTTTAAAGTTACATGTTAACATTATTATTGTATTGAGTATTTTTTTATGTAACATCGAGAATGTATTTTCTCAAGAATCGACTAATACTGAGATGGCTGACTCTAAGAACTCAGAATTAAAAATATACCGTGCCGTACCTACTAAGTATGTCGATTTAAAACATGTTAAATTAGAAGCCAGTTTTAATTATTCTAAGTCTCAACTAAATGGCAAGGCATGGCTGACTATGTTACCACATTTATACGCAACCGACTCAATAGTATTAGATGCCAAAGGTATGGATATTCACGCACTTCAACTTGTAACTAAAAAAAATAATGAAGACCTTCAATATACTTACGACTCGTTAGAGCTTCACATAAAATTACCACGTTTTTATTCACGTAAAGATACCATTAAACTTTATATCCATTATACCGCAAAACCCAATCAATATAAAGGCAATGGTAGCAAAGCCATCACCTCTGCCAAAGGGCTTTATTTTATTAATCCACTTGGCACTGAATTAAACAAACCAAGGCAAATATGGACGCAAGGCGAAACTGAAGGTACGTCTGTTTGGCTTCCAATTGTAGATAAAAATAATCAAAAACTTACCCAAGAATTTATACTTACTTACCCTGAACAGTTTGTGAGTTTATCAAACGGAAAACTCATCAAACAAAATAAAAAAGATGGATTTAAAACAGATTATTGGGTAATGGATATGCCACATGCCCCCTATTTAATGTTTTTAGGTATTGGCGATTTTGCGATTGTTAAAGATAATTACAAAGGGAAAGAGGTTAGCTATTACATTGAAAAGGACTATGAACCTGTGGCTCGTAAAATTTTTGGAAACACACCAGAAATGATCGATTTTTTTTCAAAACGACTTGCCATTGAATATCCCTGGAATAAATATTCACAAATGGTAGCCAGAGATTATGTAAGTGGCGCCATGGAAAATACTACAGCCGTTTTACACCAAGAAAGCGCCCAACAAGATGCCCGAGAACTAAAAGATGCCAATCAATGGGAAACTGTAATTGCCCACGAATTATTTCATCATTGGTTTGGCGACTTAACAACTGCCGAGAGTTGGAGTAACTTAACAGTTAACGAAAGTTTCGCCGATTATTCGCAATTATTATGGTTAGAATATAAATATGGTAAAGATTTTGCAGAGTTTGAAAACTTTAACTCGATGCGTGCCTATTTAAGCGACCCTACTGCAAAGGAAAAAGACTTAGTACGCTTTTATTATAAAAATCAAGAGGATATGTTTGATGTAGTTAGCTATCAAAAAGGCGGACGCATTTTACACATGTTAAGAGGGATTCTTGGCGATGACGCATTTTTTGGTGGTTTAACAAAATACTTAAATCAAAATAGATTTGGAACTGGAAATGCTCATAAATTAAGATTGGCTTTAGAAGAGGTAAGTGGTAAAGATTTAAATTGGTATTTTAATCAATGGTATTTTGGCAGCGGGCATCCTGATGTAAAATTGGATTACAAATATTTAGATAATAATACACTAAAAATTTTTATTGAACAAAAACAAAAGAAACTTTTTATTTTACCACTTCAAATTGATATTTATTCAAATAATAACAAAGAACGGTTTAGCATTAACGCTAAAAATAAATTTGATACCTTTGAATTTAGGTGCTTCGGTAAGCCAGATTTGGTTAATATTGACCCAGAAAAAACAACGCTTTGGACTAAAAAGGAAAATAAATCTTGGCAAGAATATATATTTCAATATCAGCATGCTTTAAATTATTTGGATAGACGTGAAGCTGTCGAGGTTTTAGCTAAAAATTTATCTAATAAAGAAGTTAGAGATTTTATGTTTGAAGTTTTTAAAAAAGACACCTTCCATGCCATTCAAGCATTAGCTTTAAAATCTTTAAATGGTAACTATTTTGACTCTGCTTATCTTCCAAATATCATATCAATTGCTCAAAATCCAAAATATTATTATACGGTTCGCGACCTGGCAGTTCAAATAATTGCACAACAAAAATCTCTCAAATACCTTTCATTATTAAAAAAACTGATTGATGATTCTTCCTATACCATATCAGGTGCGGCATTACAAGGTGTTTATTTAATAGACTCTGTAGAGGGCTTAAAAATGGCGAAGTCTTTCATGAACCAAAAAATCAAAAAAAAATTACTTTCAACAACTTTAAATATCATAATTAATACCAAAGATTCAACGAATCTTGATTTTATTTTGAATCGTTTTACAAACATGAATTTAGATCTCGAAAAATTTAATTTAGTTGCACCCATTGGCAACTTTTTAGCCGCAATTAATGGATTGGATAATATGAAAAAAGGCGTTGAAGCGCTTATTGTTTTTAAGAAAAGTTTTCCAGATTCGTACCGGAATCAAATTGAAGATTACTTAAATAATTTAGTTTTTCAGCCGCTTATTGCATCAAAGGTAAAACAAAATCAAACCGAATTAGTCAATTACTTAGAATTTATCATTAAAAACCCATAGTTATGTCAGAAATTTTAAATTTAGAAAATACCGCAAATGCCTATCAATATAAATCCAATTCAGAATTAAGATTGTCCAAAAGAATGTTTCAAATTTTAAGAAACCCTTTCCTCAATAAAATAGGTGGATGGTTGATAGTTAATTGTTTAAGAATAAAATTGCCCATAAAATATTTAATCAAAAAAACCATTTATAAACAATTTGTTGGTGGCACAGATTTAGACTCTGTGGATGTTACAGCGGCTAAAATTTATAATTTTGGTGTAACGTCAATGCTTGATTATGGCACCGAAGGCAAAAATGATGAGCATGGTTTTGATGAAATTACTGAACAATTTTTAAAATCGATTGAATATGCAAGTACCAAAGATTATTTTCCATTTATTTGTATTAAAATTAGTGGCTTATGTCATGTTAAACTCCTTGAAAGATTAGACCAATCCCCTCGTTTAAGAAGCGGTATTAACGACTTTGAAACGCAAAGCGCATTGTGGAATCAGGTAAGGCATAGAGCTTATGCGATAGTAGATTTAGCCGCAAAAAAAAATATCAGTGTTTTAATAGATGCCGAAGAGTCTTGGATTCAAGATCCTATAGACCGATTATGTATAGAATTAATGCAACACTTTAATAAAGATAAAGCTGTTGTGTATGGTACCTATCAAATGTATTTAAATGACCGTTTAGATTTTTTTAAAATGAATCATCAAGCGATTGCTCTAAAAAATGGCTTTATTTTAGGTGCAAAAATTGTTCGTGGCGCCTATATGGAAAAAGAAAGGCATCGGGCTAATCAAAATAAATACCCTTCGCCTATTAATATCAATAAAGAAAAAACGGATTCAGATTTTAATGCCGCAGTGGATTATGCCTTAAAAAACATAAATAATATTTCGGTAATTGTGGCAACTCATAACGAAGAAAGTTGTTTATTTGCATCACAAAAAATGGCTGCCCTCCGCATTAAAAATAACGACCCAAGAGTTTATTTTTCACAATTGTTTGGTATGAAAGATCACATCAGTTTTAATTTAGCAAAAGCTGGATACAATGTGTCTAAATACCTTCCTTACGGTACAATAGCCGAGGTGATCCCTTATTTAATGCGGCGTGCCAACGAAAATTCCAGTATCTCTGAGCAAAGTGCTCAAGAGATAACACTCATCACAAATGAATTGAAAAAAAGATTAAGTTAAGTATGCAAAATTATTTAACCCTTCTAAATACGATTATTGAACAAGGTGTTGAAAAAGGCGATAGAACAGGCATTGGCACTAAAAGTATTTTTGGGTATCAAATGCGTTTTAATTTAGCCGAGGGCTTCCCTTTAGTTACTACTAAAAAAGTGCATCTTAAAAGTATTATTTATGAACTATTGTGGTTTTTAAATGGCGATACAAATATTAAAATGCTACAAGATAACGGCGTTAAAATTTGGAATGAATGGGCAGATGCATCTGGAAATTTAGGTCCTGTTTACGGTCATCAATGGCGTTCATGGCAAAATTACGATGGTAGTACTATCGACCAAATAACTCAAGTGATACATGATATTATAAATACGCCCAATAGCCGCCGTTTAATCGTTTCAGCATGGAATGTTGCCGATTTACCTAAGATGGCACTTCAACCATGTCATATTTTGTTTCAATTTTATGTTCAAAATAATAAATTAAGTTGTCATTTGTATCAACGGAGTGCCGATGTATTCCTAGGCGTTCCATTTAATATAGCCTCATATTCGCTTTTTACAATGATGATAGCGCAAGTCTGCTCTTTAGAATTAGGCGACTTTGTACATAGTTTCGGCGATGCGCATTTGTACTTAAACCATTTAGAACAAGCACAATTACAATTGTCTAGAATACCATATCATCTACCCACAATGAAAATCAACCCCCAAATAACCAATATTTTTGATTTTAAGTTCTCGGATTTTGAACTTGTAAATTATGTACATCACCCACCCATCAAAGGTGTAGTAGCCATTTAATTTTTTATGATGTTATTTAAATTTTTACTTTTAAAGAATTTTTTAAAACGAGCTTTCGTTTTGTTTTTTGTCATGTTGTTTTCACTGATTGGTTTAGGACAATCCCTGAATAAAAATGTAACCATTTTAGTTCAAGATATGAATACCAAATTACCTGTTCCTTATGCAACAATTTTATCTTCTAATCATAAACCACTTACCGAAACCAACGATATTGGCTTAGCACAGATCAAGGTTTCCGCTTATTTAAATTCAAAAATAATTGTACAACGTTTAGGATATTCAGATATCATGTTTCTAATCACAAACGATAGTATAATTGTGGTTAATTTATCTCCAAGCTTAACAGTAAACGATGATATTGTGGTAACTGCTTCCAGGCGTCCAGAGAAAATTTCTCAATCACCAAGTTTAATAGATATAGTAAAAGAGAAAGATTTAAATAATATTGCATCGCCTTTTGGAAGTAATTTATATAGTAATTTTTTGGGGGTTGAGGTTGTAAAAAATGGGATTAGTAGTTATCAAATAAATACACGCGGTTTTAATAATGCTTTTAATGCTAAGATTATTCAAATCAATGATGGTAGAATATCAAATATTCCGGGGTCTTTAGGCATTCCAATGGGTAATTTATCGTCTGTTGTAAAAGAAGATATTCATAGGATAGAATTTGTGGTTGGTCCTAATTCTGCCTTATATGGACCTAATGCCCATAATGGTGTTCTAAATATTATTACTAAAGATCCTTTTGAATCGCCGGGCTTGATTTATGCGTTAACACTTGGTTCTCAAAATATTTATAGTCCCAGACTACGTTGGGCTCAAGTTATTAATAAAAAATGGGCTTATAAATATACTATTGAATATACAACGGGTTACAATTTTGATTTTGTTGATACGGTATATGCTGGCGGTTTTCCATATTCAAATAACACGCAACCTGTGGCTATTCCTGAAATTGGTGACCAAAGAAAATTTATTCATTTTAAAACAGAATTTGGGTTACATTATAAAATAAATACTAAAAATAGATTGGTATTTAATGCTGGATATAGCGACAATAAATATACTTTACCCAATAATACAGGCAGGATCTATGTAAACGATTGGCGCATTTATTATTGGCAATTTAAATGGGTTAATCCTAAAAATTTTTTTCAAGTTTATTTTACTGGTGCCAATGAAGAAGCTACCAATATTTTTGGATACACTCGAGATTATTATAACAGAACAACGAGCATTATTACCAACCCCAACAATCCATTATTTCCTTCTTTTGGTAGGTTAGATCCTGTTACAGCCCAAAAATTTTCAGCAAAACGCGATGCGGTTATAGACGATGCGAAACGTTGGAATGCCGAATATCAACGAACCTTTATTGTGCCTCAATATGGTTTAAATATCATTACCGATTTTAGTTTTTCCCAAGATATTCCGAGAACTTATGGTACCAATATTTTAGATTCTGCAACACCTTATATTGTAACGCAAACCGGTCTTGGACTTCAAATAGAAAAAACCTTCTCTAGACAATGGAAATTATTTGTAGCGGGTAGAATTGATTACCACAATAAATTTAAGTGGTTGTTTGCTCCTAAATTTTCATTGGTTAAAAAACTTAATGACGTGGCAAGTATTCGATTATCGTATAGTTTTGCTAATGCCGCCCCAATAATAATTTTTCAAAAAGCAGCTATTTACGGTTTTATCTATGGTAGTGTTGATGGTTTAACCTATCTACCCAACGGAGGAAATATTAATAACCCTGCCGAGTATATGACCTTTCCTAAATTACAAGTGGAAAGTATAGAAACTATAGAATTGGGCTATAAGAATACATTTAAAAGAAAATTTTCGATAGATGCAGATATTTATTTTAGTAAATCTCGAAATTTTCTAAGCCCGGCAATCAGTATCTCAGGCCGCGTGTTAACAGTTGGAAATACCTCAATTCCTGTAGGCGACTTAGCGTTTCCTGGCATCATAAATTCTGAAGGTATTTTAACGAACAATGCCAGTTTTAGTTCTTATTTAAATTATGGTTTAGTGCATAGTTGGGGCTTAGATTGTGGTTTGAATTATATATTTAATAATAAAATAAATGCGAGTTTAAATTATAGTTTTTTTGATAGCGACATTAAAGATTATAATTTAAGAAATGATGCGAATAAAGATGGTTATGTTTCTTTAGAAGAACGTTCGTTAAATGCGCCCAATCATAGAGCTACAGCACAATTGAATTTAAATGATTTGGTATGTAAAAATTTATCATTTAATTTTACCTTTAGATATTTACCTGCCTATGATTTTTATAGTGGTAGTCAGATAGCCACTAAATCTGGTGAGGGTGCAAGAGGTCAAGTATATGGTGGTATTAGTCCTATCACCAACCAAGCCAGGTATTATTTAAAAAATTATAACTATGGACCCTTAGGTAATTTTTTTAATACTGATGCAAGTGTTATATATTATTTTAATAAAGCAACTCAATTTACAATAACAGCTTCAAATATTTTTGACGTTCCTGTTCGTGAATTTGTTGGAACACCTTTGCAAGGCAGAATTATATATTTTGAAATTAAATATACTTTGTAATTTTAGAGGCTATTTTTTACTGTAGAAGGGCAAAGATTTTTTCACCGCAGAGACGCAGAGACGCAGAGGTTTTTCACCATAAAGACGCAATTTTTCACCGCAGAGACGCAGAGGCGCAGAGGTTTTCACCGCAGAGACGCAATTTTACACGACAATAACACTAAAGAACTCGTAACCATAGAATTACAAAAAGCCAGATTTCCATCTGATGAACTGCGTTTTAGACAATATGTCGCTGAAAATTTAAAACGTACTCAAAAGG
>JASGCT010000021.1 GCA_030053915.1 Alphaproteobacteria bacterium | reverse complement strand
CAATTTTTATAACTAGTAGAAACTTGCTACGAATTACCATGAAAAATTTATTAGGTTTTGAAACCGTATTTTTTAATAATAGCATTGTTAAAACGCCCATTCAAAATAGTAAAGATAGTTTATATCAAATTGTTGTGCCCCGAAATATCGCCTCTGATATCTATACTTTAAATTTTTATGGTGTTCAAAATAGAATATTACCATATAAGTTAATCAGAATTTATCCAAGTTTATACGATAGTGCATTGTATTTAGCATGGAATACAATTGCTGTACCAAAAATTTTACAAAATGTAGTAACTTTTGTTCCTGGGAGACGTTTTGCTTTTGCCCTACAAAGCAATGGCAGCGTGATAGGTTGGGATACGAGTGGTAGATTTATCAATAATTTACCAATTCGTTTTGATAGTACTATTATTGATATTGGCTTAGGCGGTACCAGTCAAGGTACTCAATATATATTAGCCTTAAAGTCTGATGGCACAACGACTTCTTGGGCAGAAAGATTGAGCCCTGAAATTGTTACTAATAGTTTAGTAAAAATATTTCCAACCCGAAATTATCATTTTGGTATTCGAACCGATAGTTCAGTTTTTAGTTTTGGTAGTTTCCCAGATATTGAACAGAAAAAAATGAATACGATAAGCGCCTATATTGGTTATTTATCATTTAATATTTTACCATTAGATACTTTAGAGACTAAAAATGAAGGTGGCGTTATTAATTTGTTTTCAATGAACAGAAACAATCGTTCTACTTTAACCTTATCATCTGGTAACCAATTTACAATTGTTCTGTATAAAAATGGTAGTATAAATAGTTTGGGTGATACAAATTCAACCGATTTAATATCGCCCCGAAACGAGCAAAATATTAGTCAAATTGCCACGAATGCAAATGCTACAATTGCCTTAAAAAATACCAATTCTTTAAAAACATTTGGTATGAATATTGATACACCCATGAAAAATAATCAAATCATTAGCGTCTTTGGTCAAGGCGATGTGGCGAGTTATCATTATATGCGTTTTATCAAACTGGAAACTCAAGTTATTAACGGATTTATTACACCTAGTTCTAATATAAAAGCTTATTCAAATGTATTAGTTACCTTTAGTCCTATTGAAAATTATAGTGTAGATAGTATTTGGATAGACGGCATTTATAACGACGCTTTAACGAAGCAAAATCCTTCTAGTTATATTTTTGATACGGTGGTTGATAATCATAGTATCATTGTCAAGTATCGCCAAAATGAAATTATTATTAAAAGTTTAAAATTTGGCAATGGTTTTATTACACCTTTAGGCAATACCAATGTAAGGTACGGAGATAGCTTGAAATTTACAATAAAATATGCCGATACAGTACTTTACGATAGCTTGGTTGTGGACAAACGCCAAGTTACAAAAGATACTGTTTATGTATTTAGAAATATTACAGATACGCATACAATTATAGCCTATTTTCGTGATGCTACGGTGCCAGATTCGCCTAGAAATGCACGCGCTTTACCTTCTAATTCTTGTGCCTTAATTAATTTTGACCCACCTTTAAATGACGGTGGTTTACCCATTTTAAAGTATGTAGTTACATCAACTTCTAATGGACTTAATTTAAGAGATACAATAACCAGTACAAGTGTTCAAATTTGTGGCTTAACTAATGGACTGCCTTATCAATTTTTTATTAGGGCAATTAATATAAAGGGAGCATCTTTACCTACCCGAACCAATGTTGTTGTGCCAACAGATGGTTTTAAAATTATTAATGTTAGGGTTGTTAACGGCAAAACCCCCTCTAATTTTATTTCTATTGCAGATGGTTTAGACACACTCATAAGTTTTCAAAATGATACTGGCTATAGTTTGGATAGTATTTATATTAATAACGTATTTAACCCAATTTTAACTGCCCAAAAACTTACTAATTATACATTTGTAAATGTAACAGGAGATAGTTCTATAAGAGTTGTTTATAAATTAGATAGTTTTAAGATATACACTTCAGTAGTTAATGGGTTTATTACACCTCGTGATAGTTTTAAAACAACCTTTAAAGATCTTGCTGAAGTGGGATTTAGTCCTGCAACTTTTTATATTTTAGATAGTATTTTTATAAATAAAAAATATGATACAAAACTAACGAGATTGAATGCAACAAGCTATACCTTTAGAAAAGTTTTAGGTGATAGTAGTATAAGAGTTGTCTATAAAAAACAAATTTTGAATATAACGACTTCAGTTGTAAATGGACAAATTTCGGCATCTCGAGACATTGATTTTTTCGACTCAATTCGAGTAACATATCTTAAAGAAAATGATAATTATATTATAGATAGTGTTATTGTTGATGGGATGTTAAGAAACGATTCGATGCAGGGTTTTACGTTTAGAAATATTCAAAATAGTCATAGTATTAAAGTCGTTTATAAATTAAAATCTTTTATAATATCAACCTTAGCTATCAATGGTATTATCACACCGACTTTTTCGGTTAAAGTGCTTTCAAACCCCCGGGTTACATATTCGGGTGTAGATTTTACCTATCGTTTAGATAGTGTGTGGATTAATAATATATATTCGAGATCAGCTTCAGACTCAATTCGTGGCTACACTTTTAATAATGTGAGGGGGGATTCAAGTATTCGTGTTAGTTTTAAGAAAAACACATTTATCATAAGAAGTTCAAAATTAGGTGGTGGACAAATTTTGCCTTTAGGTGATGTTGAAGTATTTCCAGATTCAAATCAAACATTCGTTATAATGTATCCAGATACCATTGTTTATGATAGTTTAGTGGTAGATGGTATTAAAGTTATAAAGCGTGATACGTTTACCTTTTTTAATGTGAGTATGAATCATACGATTCAAGCCTATTTTAGCGATGTTAATGTACCCGATTCACCTCAAAATGCTCAAGCAGTAGCTGGTAGTAGTAAAGCTACTATATCATTTTCGCTTCCCTTAAGCAATGGCGGTGCACCTATATTATTTTATACTATTTCATATTTTAATAATGGTAATTTAATTGAAATGCAAGTACCCAATGCAGGATCCTATGTTATTTCTGGACTTAGCAATGATCAAGCCTATACATTTAATATTTATGCCCATAATATAAAGGGACGGTCTTTACCAGCACGAACCAATGCTGTGGTGCCTATATTAGATTTAAAATCTATTTTTGTAACCAAAATTTATGATGATACGACGTATTTAGATACCTTAAAAATTGAGATAAATCGTGATACAATAATAAATTATCAACCATTATCTAACTATATTATTGATAGTGTTTTTATTAATAATGTTTATTACGAAAATTTAAAGAGCCTTACCATGTATCAATTTAGAGATATTAGAGGGGATAGTGGTATTAAAATTAAATATAAATATACGGGTTATACCATTACAACTCAAGTTTTTGGTAATGGTACTGTAACACCTTTATGGATTATAAAAATAGGTGCTAACAGAGATACGTCTGTTAGTATTTCGCATTCAAATTTAAGTATTTATGATAGTTTAGTGATTGATAATGAAAACATTAATGATACGCCCAGTATTTATAATTTTACAAATGTTACGAGCAATCATACCTTGAAAGCCTATTTTACAAAAATTGGACGTCCAGATTCGCCTCAAATGGCAAGGGCTGTAGCTGGAAATAGCAAGGCGTCTATTTTATTTGCATATCCGTTATCTGATAGTGGTGGCAAGGTATTATTTTACACGGTCTATTCAACATCCAATGGAATTCAAATTCAAATATCAAATCCCAATGCACCAATTTTAATATCTGGGCTAACGAATGGATTGTCATACGATTTTTTGGTTACAGCTACGAATATTGCTGGTGAATCGGATGCGGCGCATATTTATAATGTAGTGCCTCAAGCTCATTTAATTTTAGTAAATACTGAAGTTATAAATGGAACTATTACGCCTAGTTTTTCTACGCTTATTAATACAGATTCAACGATACATTATCAAGGAGAGTTAGGTACCATATTAGATAGTATTTATATTAACGGTCGTTATGATAGTCAAATTACGGCGGATTCTATAACAGCATATACATTTAAAAATATACGAGACGACAGTGCCATAAAAGTCGTGTATAAAATTCGACAATTTAATATTTTAACTTCAGCAGTTCATGGTTACATTTCGATGCCGTTCAAAGTAAATTATAATATGGATGCACGGGTAAGTTTTCAACCCGATGCTGGATATACGCTTGATTCGGTGTTTATTAATAATAGGTATATTCAAGATATTTCAAATAAATTTAGTTATATTTTTAAAAACGTAACGGCGGATTCTGTTATTAAAGTTATTTTTAAACCCATAGTTTATGACATTCAAAGTGCGGTGATGGGCTTGGGAAACATAACACCCTTAGGAAATGTAAAAGTAAGGCAGGATAGCACACAAATTTTTATAATAAGTTATGGCGATACGGTGCGTTACGATAGTTTAGTTGTTGATAATATAAAAGTAATGGCTAAAGACACGTTTATTTTTCCAAATGTAAGAACTCATCATACCATTGTAGCCTATTTTACTGAAATAAAAGTTCCCGACTCGCCTCAAAATGCCATGGCAACCGTATTGAATAAAAGTGCTGAAATAAGTTTTAACACACCATTAAGCGATGGCGGTGCCCCTATATTATATTATAAAATTTATTACGATTCTTTAGGTATTTTAGTCTTTTTAGACACGACTACGTGGTCGCCAATTATTATTAAAAATTTAGTAGATAAACCCTATACCTTTTATATTAAAGCTGTAAATAGACGTGGCGAATCGTTGCCTGCCAGAACGCAAACAGTACAGCCCACAAATTATAATTATATATTTATTTCTAAAATTTATAATACACTTACAATTGATACGATTCAAGTAAATAATGGACAGGACACTACCTTAACAATTTTGGGCTTACCAAATTTTGTTGCAGATTCTGTGTTTTATAATGGCGTTTACCAATCTAATTTAAAAGGGTTCAATAATATTACATTACATTTTCAAAATATAACTGGTGATTCTTTTGTACGCATTGTTTATCGATTTGTAAATGGGTTTAAGCTCATCACTAAAGTTTATGGAAATGGTACTATTTCGCCATCAGGAACTTCATTTATTTTTGCGAATACAGATACTACAGTAACCATTTCTCATCCTGTGAACAGTCGTTATGATAGTATAAAAATTAATGGAATTCTCCAAGATACTTTATTTTTAAAATACCCAATTCGAAGTATAAATAAAGATTACTTGATTGAAGCGTATTTTTCGTATATAGGTCGTCCTGATTCTCCACAAAATGCAATTGCTATTCCAGGAAATCGAAAAGCTGTGATTTCATTTGATTATCCTAAAACAGATAGCGGCTCTGTTGTTCTTTATTACACTATTTATTACACCTTAAATGGTGTTACTCAATCTCAAACCTCAACAAATTCTCCTGTTACGCTTTCTGGATTAATAAATGGTCAAACCTATAGCATTCAAGTAACAGCAACTAATATTGTAGGTGAATCTATAAAAACACGTACTTTTTATGTTACACCGCAAGCAAATATATTTATTATAACAACTGAAGTTAGAAATGGCACTATTACACCCTCATTTAATATTAGAGGCATTCCAGATTCAACGATTCGCTATGCACCTTTAGAGGGCTATACTTTAGATAGTATATATATTAATGGTATATATCATGCTCAAATAACTCGGGACTCTATATCAGCATATACTTTTAAAAATATTCTTGGTGATAGCTCCATCAAAGTTGTTTATAAATTAAAACAATTTACCATTCATATTGAGGTTGTTAATGGCACAATATCAGGATTAAATCAAGTTAAATATAATGAAAATATTTTAATACAATTTAGACCAACCATTGGATATGGCTTAGATTCTATATATATTAATGGCATATATAACAATATTTTAAGCATGTCGGGAGTAACATCTTATAGATTTGATAATGTAAAGGCTGATAGTTCGATTAAGGTAGTCTATAAACTTTTGTATTTTACAATTACTACTGTTGTTAAAGGAGGCACCATTTCGGATACCATCAGAAACGTTATTTACGGATCTCGTTATAAAATTACATTTAATCCACTTAAAGGCTACTTTTTAGATAGTTTAATTATTAATGGAAGGTACGAACCCGAATATTATAATAAATTAATTGATTCTTATATATTTAATAATGTATTAGGTGATAGTTCGATTTATGTGGTTTTTGCACCCAAAGAATTTGATGTTATGAGTACCATAGGTGGCGATGTGTTAGGCGGTTCTATAACACCATTAGGTATCAATAAAGTTAAATTTGACGGCTACATTTTATTTACAATCGATTTGAATTATGGATTTGTAGTAGATTCATTAATAATAGATGGTGTTTTAATTCCTTATACCAAAAATTTTGAATTTTTTAATGTGGATTCTAACCATACGATCCATGTTGTTTTTAGAAGGGATTTATTTAGAATTACGCATC
The DNA here is from genome assembly GCA_030053915.1 of Alphaproteobacteria bacterium. GTDB lineage: Bacteria > Bacteroidota > Bacteroidia > Chitinophagales > Chitinophagaceae > JASGCT01. The sequence continues at coordinate 29,140 of JASGCT010000021.1, read as the reverse complement.
TTTCAAATTATGGCGGTGTTTTTAATCCTGCAAAAGATACGGATGTAAACTTAGGTAATAATTATACATTTAATGTATTACCGTTCTCGGGTTATATCATAGATTCTGTATTCTTGAATGACGCTTCTCTACCAGTTAATAATTTTAATAATACGTATTTTATTTATACCATATCCAATGTAAATCAATTTTATCGAGTTCGAGTAGTTTTTAAACAAATTTTACTTTCAATTTCATATCGTAATTTTAAATTTAAAATCACCAACAATAGTTGCTATGGTGATTCTATTGGGAGGATTGATTTAAATGTAGATAGTTTTGCCTATTATAAATATGAGTTTATCGATTTAAATGGAAATATAAGTTATGATAGCTTTTTAGGAACTTCATTTCTTATTGGTTCAAAGTTAAAAGCAGGGGATTATACAATTAAAATTTGGTTTAAGGGTTTTCAAAATTTATTTGTTGGAACATATTATTTAAAGGTTACAGAACCTAAACCAATCACAGAGTTTTCGAGCATTAGAATTGAAAAAAAGACTATTATTTTAAATTTAGAAGGTGCGCCTGATTTTTATGTAAGCATCAATAATAACACCTGGAATTTAAAACCAAGTACTACGAGCTTGCCCTTGCAGAATGGCATTAATAAAATTGTTGTAAAATCTTTTAAAAATTGTTTAGATAGTATTGTTGAAACAATTTATATATCTTCTGGCTTTAATTTGTTTCCAAATCCAGCCAATGCGGTTATAAATTTGGTTTTTGAAGACGCTGAAACGGAACTAAACTTTGAGGTATATAATAACAATGGGCAATTAATAGATAAAGGATTTAAACAATTTTTGGGTGGTGTTTCAGCCAAAAATATTCAATTAAATATTGAAGGTTATCCAAGCGGGGTTTATTTTATTAAAATCCTTAACGGACAAGCCAAAGGGTTTTATAGATTTATTAAAAATTAAAATCTATGATATTACCTTTAAGTAACAACATCGTATCTAAAATGGCTTTTACTGATACATTAGTTTTAAAAACATGTATTAATGATTTGTTTGATATTGATTTTAATTCAGCCAAAATTGCATTTCAAAAAAAGTTTAAAAAGATGCCCAAGACAACAATATAAAATGTAAATAAACGCAAATAATTGCCATAAATAACGTAATTTTGAAAAAATATTCTATGAAAATTGCACTTTTAGGTAGCGGAAGTTGGGCGACTGCAATCGCTAAAATATTAAACGACAACGATGTAAATTTGAATTGGTGGATTAGAAGGCAGGAGATTATTGATTCTTTAAAAACCCAAAATCATAACCCACATTATCTAAGTCAAGTTTATTTTAAAATGTCAAAGATTCATTTATTTGACAATTTAACCACTTGCATAAGAGACAGCGATGTTATAATCATTGTTGTACCATCAACATACATTGAAGCGGTTTTTAGCAATATAGAACCCGATGTTTTTAAAAATAAAATAATTGTGTCGGCGGTAAAAGGTATTTTACCCTATAAAAACTATTTATTAAATGAATATTTACATGAGAAATTTAATGTAGATATTTCAAACTATTACACCTTACTTGGTCCTAGCCATGCCGAAGAAGTGGCTTCAAAATTAGTAACTTATTTAACTGTAACGGGTACTAAAATAGTGCAGGCTAATAAAATTGCAGCTTTATTTAAAAATGACACGATTTATACCCGAACCAACAATAACGTTAAAGAAGTTCAATATGCGGCTATTTTAAAAAATGTTTATGCACTTGGGGCTGGCATTGTAGATGGGTTAGGGTATGGTGATAATTTTATCAGCAGTTATATTGCAAATTCAAGTAAAGAAATGGATGAATGGTTAAAATACTTGCAGCACCATACGTCAAAGCATTACCATCTGCTTCAATCAGTATTTTTGGGCGATTTGCTAGTAACTTGTTATTCGTTACATAGTAGAAATAGACGTTTTGGAAAGTATATTGGGCGGGGGTATGATGTTGCATCGGCAAAATTGGAACTCAATATGGTTGCAGAAGGCTATAATGCAATTAAATGTTTACGCTTAAAATATGCGGCTGATATCCAAATGTTTCCAATTGCTAAAGAAATTTATGCAATCTTATGGGAGCAAAAAAACGCCAAAGAATCCTTTAAAAAAATTGAGTCCTTGCTTGTATAAATGTAAAAAAATCGTTTTAAACATTAAAGCGAAAATGCAAAATATCGCCGTCTTTAACAATATAATCTTTGCCTTCAATTCTTAATTTGCCGTGTTCCCTACAAGCGGCTTCAGACCCAAGTTTTATAAAGTCGGAAAACGCAATTGTTTCAGCTTTAATAAAACCTTTTTCAAAATCTGTATGGATAACAGCAGCGGCTTGGGGTGCTTTACAGCCCTTAGGTATGGTCCAAGCCCTCACCTCCTGAACGCCAGCCGTAAAATACGTTTCTAACTCTAATAATTGGTAGGTAATTTGTATGAGGCGGTCTAAACAAGGTTCTTCAATTTTATATTCTTCTAAAAACATGTGCTTATCATCTGGATTGGTAAATTCAGCAATCTGTTCTTCAATGCTATTACACATTACAATACATTGGGCATTTTCGCTTTGGGCATGGGCTTTAACTTGGTCGGAAAATGCATTGCCTGTATGCATATCGTTTTCTAACACATTAGCCAGATATAAAATTGGTTTTTGCGTCAATAAAAATAAATCGCTCACAGCAATCTGTTCTTCGGAATCTAATTGTAAGGTTCTAACAGATAGACCTTTATTTAAAGCCTCTTTACAGCGTACCAGAACATTATATTCATTCTTTAATTTATTGTCGCTGCTTGCTTTGGCTTGTTTTTCAGTTCGAGCTATTTTTTTTTCGATACTCTCTAAATCTTTTAATTGTAATTCTGTTTCGATAATATTAATGTCGCCTAATGGATTGATAGGACCTTCATCGCGTAAAATATTAATATCTTCAAAACAGCGGACTACTTCAATAATCGCATGCACTTCTCTTATATTGGCTAAAAACTTATTGCCTAATCCTTCGCCCTTGCTAGCGCCTTTTACTAAACCAGCAATGTCAACTATTTCAATTTGAGTTGGCACAATATTATTGGGTTTTACTAAATTGGCTAATTGTGTTAAACGTTTGTCTGGAACATCTACTAAACCAACATTGGGTTCGATGGTACAAAACCTATAATTACTTGCTTGTGCTTTAACGTTTTGACTAATTGCGTTAAATAAAGTGGATTTACCTACATTGGGTAAGCCAACAATGCCTGCTTTTAATGCCATTTTTAGTGCAAAGATACTAAAAATTTAACAAATGTTTTAAATTAAATTGACATATTTTTTTATCATTTTAAAAATTAATATCTTATTTTTGTAAAAATATGCAACAATGAAAAATTCAACCTTATGGTCGTTATTATTAGGATATAGTACCAATCAAGAAACCATTATTGAAACGAATGGATTGGAGGCGTTTTGTAAACAATCCTTTAAAGCAGATTATATGCAACCTGTTCAATTCATACAAAACACGATTCCAGAATGGCGTATTTTAAGAGAAAAAAATAAAGCCTTAAAAGATGATACCGAAGAAAAAAAAGCATTTCGTAAAGAATATCAATCAGAAATGAATGATTTTTTAATATGGTGGTTACAACAAATGCAACAGTCGGCTTTTCCGCTCCGTGAGAAAATGACCTCATTTTGGCAAAATCATTTTGTGGTAACATTTAAAAAAGTTCGTTTTAATAAATTCATTTATGAACACAATGCTTTGCTACGCGAACATGCCTTTGGAAATTTTAGAGAATTAACTAAAAAAATTCTGTATAATAATGCGATGAATGTTTATCTTGATAATTTTGATAATAAAGTGGGTTCTATTAACGAAAATTTAAGCCGAGAGTTGTTAGAACTATTTACCATTGGCATCGGAAATTATTCGGAAAAAGACATCAAGAATGGTGCCAAAGGTTTAGCAGGTTTAATGCCTACACCCATTGAAGCACGCTATGCACCAAGGCGAATGGATAATGAAACTATAGAATATTTTGGTAAAAAAGGAACGTTTAAAATAGACAAAATGGTTGATATTATTTTTAAACAACAACAGACGCCTTTTTTATTAACTAAAAAATTATTACAGTGGTTTATTACAGATTATCCAACACCTGAGCAAATAAAAACGTATGGCGATTTTTTTAGAAAAGTAGATTTTGAGATGCAGCCTTTATTAATTAAAATGTTTACAGATTTTTATTCTTCTCGTCAAAAAGGTGTTAAAATTAAAGATCCTATATCATTTTTATTACCTATTTTATCAGACTGGGATCTCAAGATTAACGATAGTAAAATGTTAGGTAGATTTTTTAATTTACAAGGGATGTTGTTATACGACCAACCCAATGTGAAAGGTTGGGTTGGTGGCGAAAATTGGATGAGTACTCAAAGTTATGATACCAGAAGGGATTTTATACATCGCATTCTTTTTTACCCAAATTTTACGTTTAAAAAGTTAAACCTTACCACAGGTTCAAATCTGCCTGAAATACGCATTGCTTTTGATAACCAGGGTAATAATAAAACTATTTTAGAGCACATTACCAATCATTGGTTATTTGAGGTTTCACCCGTAATTCAAAAAGATTTAGAGACCTTATTGAAACACGATTTTAATCCTCAAGCTCCCAATGCCCAAGATGCTGTGAAACGCGTGTATGATTATCTCTTAACAAAACCCGAAATTCAAGTATTATGAAAAGACAAGAATTTTTAAAATTAACAAGCACTTTTATTGGAGGCACCATCATTGTACCCCAATTTTTAAAAGCAACATCAAATACTACTATGGCAAATTTAAGTCAACAAAAATTAGTATTTATTCAGCTTAATGGTGGCAATGATGGTTTAAATACGATAATTCCTTTTGCCGACCCTTTATATTATAATTATCGTCCAGTCATTGGTGTTAGCACCGATAAAATATTAAAAATAAATGACACCTTAGGTTTTCATCCTTCTTTAAAAGGTTTAGCAAAAATTCAGCAAGATGGTAATTTATGGGTTCTTCAAAATGTAGGCTATCCGCAGCCCAATCGTTCGCATTTTAGAAGTATGGAAATTTGGCAAACAGCCACCGATGCCAATGTATATCAAAATTATGGTTGGTTAGGACGCTTTATCGACCGACAATTTCATGACCATAAAAATCCCAATACTATCTTGAGTGATGAAGAATTTGAATTTAACAAAGAAATTTTAGAGGCTCTAAATGTAGATTCAATTAACAATTTATCGCTTACGGGGCAAGCTGCTTTACCCGTAACTATTGAAAACTTTGAAATATTAAAGTCCACAGATTCTAAAGAAAATATGAATAATAACGAAACTTTATCATGCTGTCCAGCCTTAGATTTTGTCAGAAAAATTGCAGATACAGCGGTAGATGGTAATAAAGCTATTCGGCATGCTTTAGATAAAGCCAAAATAGAAACGGAATTTCCTAAGTCAAATTTAGGGAATCGTTTGAAATGGATTGCACAACTTATTAAAGGTGATTTAAAAACATCGATTTATTACACGTCTCAAAGTGGTTATGATACGCATGATAATCAAATAGTTAGACATGCAGCACAACTCAAAGAACTAGACGAAGCCGTAAGCGCATTTTATAATGAACTCCAAAATGCCAAAGTTTTAGAAGATATTACCATAGTCATTTTTTCGGAATTCGGTAGGCGGGTTAAAGATAATGGCAAAGGAACCGACCACGGTACTGCAGCGCCCATGTTTGTTATTGAAGGCAAAAAACGCGGTGCCATTATTGGTGCAAATCCCGATTTAGCTAATTTAGACAACGGCGACTTAATATATAAAACAGATTTTAGAAGTGTTTACGCAAGTTTACTAAAAAACAAATTAAATTTCAACCCGACATTAATAAATATAGAACAAAATCCTTTACAAAATTTTATATAGCTGTAAGAATCATTACAAGATTTTTTTATAGCTTTACATGATGCTTAGATGCGCCATCAATTAAAATATTAAAAGTAAATTACTACTATTTTTAGAAGTTATGCTTTCACATTTTTAAATGCTTTCAACCCTGCAAAAACAGCCGATTTTCCTAATTCGTTTTCAATACGAATGAGTTGATTAAATTTTTCAATGCGTTCGCCTCTGCAACCGCTACCTGTTTTTAAATGCCCAGCATTAATTCCTACTGTGAGATCTGCTATAAAGCTATCTATAGTTTCGCCACTTCTATGGGATACAAAACAATTATAAGAATTTTTATAGGCAAGATCTATTGTTTCTAAGGTTTCTGAAACTGTTCCAATTTGATTTAGTTTTATTAAGATAGAATTTGCAACACCTTTGTTGATGCCATCTAAAAGGATTGATTTATTAGTGCAGAAAATATCGTCACCAACAAGTTCTAATTTATTTCCTAAGGCATTCGTAAGATTTTTCCAACCTTCCCAATCATTTTCAGCCAAACCATCTTCCAGAGAAACTATAGGGTATTGGTTTGTCCAATTTTCATAAAGTTTAATCATATCGTCAGATGACACTAATTTTTGACTACTTTTAAAAAATTTATATTTCCCATTGTCCCACATTTCACTCGAAGCGGGGTCGAGGCAAATACTAACATCTACCCCAGGCTTATAACCCGCTTTTGTAATACCTTCCAAAATCATTTCAATGGCTTGTTCGTTAGATTTTAAGTCGGGTGCAAATCCACCTTCATCACCGATACCAGTGCTAAGCCCTTTAGATTTTATAACTAATTTAAGGGCATGAAAAACTTCTGTACCTATTCTTATGGCTTCTGTAAACGACGTTGCATGATGTGGGGCAATCATAAACTCTTGAAAATCAACAGTATTGTCAGCATGTTTTCCACCATTAATAACATTCATACAAGGTACTGGCATCACATGGGCATTACTACCACCTAAATATTGATATAAAGGTATGCCCGAACTCATGGCTTTAGCTCTGGCAAAAGCCATTGAAACACCAAGAATAGCATTAGCCCCAAGCTTTGTTTTATTTGAAGTACCATCAAGGTCTATAAGAAAATAATCAAGCGACCTTTGATCATTGAAACAGACATTTTGAACAGCTTTTGATATGATTGAGTTCACGTTATCAACAGCTTTTAAAACACCTTTTCCGCCATAACGATTTTTATCGTTGTCTCTTAGTTCAGCCGCTTCTTTTTCACCAGTAGAAGCGCCGCTTGGAACCATAGCTCGTGCAACTGAGCCGTCTTCAAGTTTTAAATTAACTTCAACAGTTGGGTTTCCTCTTGAATCGAGAATCTCGATGGCTTTAACATTTTGAATTTTCATAATTAATTATTTATAGATTTAAAAAAATGTGACGCTTTACAAAACTGAATTTTCATAGTTTTAACATTTGTGCAAAGGTATTATATTTTTTTTATTAAAAAAAATATAATTTACTTCTAATATTATTGATTGTAAACATACTATTTTTAATAAAAAAACTGAAAAAATACTGTTTCATAAAAAAAATAAAAGTATAAATTAAAATGTTCAAAAATTTAATGTATCTTTGTAAAAATTTTATTTTATGGCAAAAAAACCAGATCTTTTTAACAGTCCAGATTATTATTTATTAGATGAACTTTTATCTGAAGAACATAAATTAGTTCGCGATTCTGTTAGAAGTTATGTAAAAAAAGAAATTTCTCCTATAATTGAAGATTGTGCTGAAAAAGCTGAATTTCCCAAACATATTGTCAAACAAATGGGAGACTTAGGTTGCTTTGGACCTACGATACCTCATAAATATGGGGGAGGGGGATTAGACTATATTAGTTATGGGCTCATGATGCAAGAGTTAGAACGAGGTGATAGCGGTGTAAGAAGTACTGCAAGTGTTCAAGGGTCTTTAGTAATGCACCCAATTTATGCTTATGGAGATGAAGCTCAAAAAACAAAATATTTACCAAAATTAGCAAGTGGTGAATGGCTTGGTTGTTTTGGTTTAACTGAGCCCGATTTTGGAAGTAATCCCTCTGGCATGATAACCCATATTAAAGATGCAGGTGATCATGTTATATTAAACGGTGCTAAAATGTGGATTAGCAATGCGCCGTTTGCCGATATAGCGGTAGTTTGGGCTAAAAATGAGCAAGGAAAAATTCAAGGCATGATATTAGAACGCGGCATGCCGGGGTTTTCTACGCCAACAACTCATGGTAAATGGAGTTTAAGAGCGAGTGCTACAGGCGAATTGGTTTTTGATAATGTTAAAGTACCTAAAGCGAATATATTACCTCATGTTATAGGATTAAAAGGACCTTTGGGTTGTTTAAATAAAGCGCGCTATGGCATTGCTTGGGGGGCTCTTGGAGCGGCAATGGATTGCTATGATACCGCTTTAAAATATTCTAAAGAACGTGTGCAATTTGGAAAACCAATTGGGGGGTTTCAGCTTCAACAAAAAAAGTTAGCCGAAATGATTACCGAAATTACTAAAGCACAATTATTAGTGTGGCGTTTGGGGTCGCTAATGAACGAAGACCGTGCTACAGCATCACAAATTAGTATGGCGAAGCGTAATAGCTGTGAGATTGCCGCTGATATAGCCAGAAATGCCAGACAAATTCTTGGTGGCATGGGTATTACAAACGAATTTAGTATTATGAGACACATGATGAATATTGAGAGTGTTATTACTTATGAAGGAACGCACGATATTCATTTATTAATTACTGGATTAGATATTACTGGATTCAATGCTTTTTAAATGCAAAATTTAAAAATATATTATTTAATTGGTATGTCTGGGGCGGGGAAAACCTATTGGGGACAAGCCATTTCAACTCATATTACCACACATTTTATAGACTTAGATAAAACAATAGAAGAACGCACTGGTTTTCAAATTTCAAAGCTTTTTGAATTAAAAGGCGAAGACTATTTTAGGCAATTAGAATCAAGAATTTTAAGAGACTGCGTAAAGTTTGGTAAGGCTATCATTGCTACAGGAGGCGGAACACCCTGTTTTTATAATAATATTCAATGGATGAATGGCACAGGAAAAACAATTTGGCTAAATACCTCATTACATAAAATTTTTGAAAACATAAAAAATGAATTAGATGTTCGACCCCTGTTTAATGGATTAAAAGACGAACAAGTGAAGGCTAAAATTGAAGAGACCTTTCAGGAGCGCCAACCTTACTATGCGTTAGCAAAATATACATTAAATGACGATCAAACAAACCTTAATAATTTTTTAAAAATATTTAAGGAACTTTAATGTTTTTTGAAGACCTTAATCTTTTTTTGCAAGATTTATAAAGCTCTAAGAATTAGCAATCTGCCATATTTACATTTAAGGCTAACCCACCTTTGCTGGTTTCTTTATATTTAAAATTCATGTCTTGCGCAGTGTCCCACATGGTTTTAATTACTTTATCTAAAGGAACTTTAGCATCATCAGGATTTGTTTTGATAGCTAAATTAGCTGCTTGAATGGCTTTTGTGGCACCCACTGCATTGCGTTCGATACAAGGAATTTGAACTAAACCTGCCACTGGGTCGCACGTGAGTCCTAAATGATGTTCTAAGGCAATTTCAGCCGCTATTAATACTTGGGCTGTTGAACCACCCATCATGTTGCAGAGAGCCGCTGCCGCCATAGCACTTGAAACACCTATTTCTGCCTGACAACCACCTGCTGCTGCACTAATAGTGGAACCTTTTTTAAAAATACTACCTAATTCACCAGCGATTAATAAAAACGTCTGGATGTCGTTTGGAGTTGCTTGCGGATTCTCGAAACAAATATAATAAAACAATACCGATGGTATAACACCAGCACTGCCATTTGTAGGGGCTGTAACAATGCGTCCCATCGAGGCATTCACTTCATTAACAGCAAGAGCAAAACAGGTTATCCATTGCAAGGTGTTTTTAAAGTCTGGTTTTAAATTTTTCAATACATCCAGCCATTCTGATTGGCTAGAGTATGTAAAGTTACCTATTAAATCTTTGTGTAACTGAAATGCCCGTCGTTTAACATTTAATCCACCAGGTAAAATACCAGGCGTGTGGCATCCGGTGTAAATACTTGATGCCATTGTAGCAAAAATTTTATTCAATCCTATATCAATGGCTTCAGGGTTTCTTAATGAAAGTTCATTAGCAAGAACAATATCTTTAATATTTTTATTTAGTGTTTTACAATAATTAAGGAGTTCGTTCCCATTTTGAATAGGGTAGGGAAATGGATTTATAGGTTGTGCCGTTTTTAGATTGTTTTCTTGAACAATGAAGCCACCACCAATGGAATAATAGGTTTCGCAAACACTTTGATTATCATTAAATATGGCATGGTAACGTACAGCATTCTGATGAAAGGGTAAAAATTCGTTTTTAAAAATGATATTGTCTTCGAGATTAAATTTAAGTTTAATAGAATTATTTAAGAGAAGCGTGTGGGTGTTTTCAATAGATTCAAGTGCTGTTTGAATCTCATTTAAATCGATAGTTTCAGGAATAAAACCTAAGAGACCTAACACAACAGCAATATGGGTTGCATGCCCTTTTCCTGTGAGGGATAATGATCCAAATAATTCAATATGAATACTTTTTAAAGGGTTTTTTTGAAATAAATCAAAATATTTTTCAATAAATTTTAAACTGGCATTCCAAGGTCCAAACGTATGAGAACTTGAAGGTCCGATTCCAATTTTAAACATATCAAAAACAGATATATATTCCATAGTTAAAAAGTTAAAGTTTTATTTTTAAGTGTATAAATTTTATGGCAACGACTTGCTAATTCTAAATTATGAGTTACAATTACAAATGAAATGTTTTGGGTTTTGTTTAAATCAAAAAATAAATTTTCTATAATTTCAGCATTTTGAGCATCTAAATTACCTGTGGGTTCGTCTGCAAAAATAATTTTGGGATTGTTAATAATTGCTCTTATAGTTGCAACGCGTTGTTGTTCGCCTCCAGATAGTTCGGCTGGCAAATGATGGGTTCTATTTTCTAAGCCGATTTTTCTAAAGAGTTCTAAAGCTTGTAATTTTAATTCTTTAGGGGGTCTGTTTCCAATTAAGCCTGGAATGATGACGTTTTCGAGTGCTGTAAATTCTTGAAGCAGGTGGTGGTCTTGAAAAATAAAGCCAACCTCTTGATTTCTAAAATGGCTTATTCTTGATGATTTATTGGTATTTAGGGGTGCATTTTTATAAAAAAGTGTCCCATTGTCAAAAGCATCTAAAGTACTTATGACGTGTAAAAAGGTCGATTTCCCGGAGCCACTGGCACCTAAAATGGCTACCATTTCCCCTTCATTTAATTGAAAATCAATATTTTCTAAAATTATTAAATCTTGGTATCGCTTAGAAATTTTTTTTGCTTTTAATAACATCGTTACATTTTATTTTTACAAAAATATAAATAAAATTTTGATTTTTTGAAAATAAAATCATATCTTTGCAAAATAAAATATAAAGTATATGTCAAGAGTTTGTGAAGTAACAGGAAAAAAACCTTTGAAAGGGCATAAGGTATCGCATTCTAATATTAAAACTAAAAGGCGGTTTTTACCTAATTTGCAGAAGAAAAAGTTTTTCCTCGCAGAAGAAAATAAGTGGATTGATTTAAAACTTTCCAATGAAGGACTAAGAACCATTAACAAAAATGGCTTAATGTCGGTAGTAAATGAATTAAGAAAAAAAGGTACTAAAATTTAAAAGGATTAATCATGGCAAAAAAAGGTAATCGTGTTCAAGTCATTTTAGAATGTACAGAACATAAATCAATGGGTGTTCCTGGCGTAAGTAGGTATATTACAGTAAAAAACAAAAAAAACAATCCGGAGCGTTTAGAGTTTAAAAAATTTAATCCAATCCTTAAGAAAGTAACCTTACATAAAGAAATAAAATAAATTTTATGGCAAAAGTAGCAAAAACAGCTATCAAGACTAAAGATCAAAAAGCGGCAGCCGAAGCTAAAAATTACACAAAAGTAATTAGAGCGATTAAATTGGAAGATACAGGGGCATATTCTTTTAAAGAAGCTATAGTTCATAAAGATAAGATTAAAGATTTTTTAGCAGCCAAATAAAAATCTCTTTAATTTTATATGAGCTTTTTTAAAAAGCTTTTTAGTTTTCAAAAAGAACCACCCAAAATTGATTTGGTTATTGACCAAACTAAGAAAAGTTTCTGGTCAAAAATAATGGGTTTTATCTCAAATCACCAAAATTTGACACCCGAAACCTTGGCTGAATTGGAAGAAATTTTAATTCAAGCCGATATTGGTATTGCTACAACTGAAAAAATCATTAAAATTCTTCAAGAAAAAGTAGAAGCCGCTAAAAATTTAAAATCAAACCAATTAACAGAAATTTTAACTGAAATTATACTTGATATTTTAAAAGAATCCAGTTCAAATAGTACTCAAAATGAATCTTTTACAAAACCAGAGGTTATTTTAGTTGTTGGTGTAAATGGTGTAGGCAAAACAACTACAATAGCTAAATTAGCAAATCTTTATAAAAATAATGGATTAAAAGTACTTGTTGGGGCGGCAGACACTTTTAGAGCCGCAGCACCAGAACAATTGCAACGCTGGATGTCCAAATTAAATATAGAGGTTGTAAGTCAGGGCTTAGGTGCCGACCCAAGTGCTGTTGCATTTGATACCATAAATAAAGCGCTATCGAAAGAATTTGATATTGTAATAATAGATACAGCTGGTAGGTTACACAACAAGATTCATTTAATGGAAGAATTAAGTAAAATAAAAAGAGTCATCCAAAAAAAAATTCCTAATGCCCCCCATGAAATATTATTAGTTATTGATGGTTCTACCGGACAAAATGCCTTAATTCAAGCTCAGGAATTTAGTAAAGTTACGCCTATAACACATATAGCGGTTACAAAATTAGACGGTACCGCTAAAGGTGGTGTTCTTATTGCAATAGCCGACCAGTTAAAAATACCAGTAAAATATATCGGGGCAGGAGAAAAAATTGATGATTTAATGTATTTTGATGCTGAAAAATTTATTCACTCTTTACTTTCAAAACCTACTTTATGAATTTAGAACATCAATTACAGTTAATCAATGAACGTCTTTTTAATAATTTATTTCCAACGAGCCCTACAGAATTATATGTGCCTTGTACTTATTTTTTAAATATAGGTGGTAAACGCTTACGTCCTTTATTATGTTTTGTTGGGAATAATTTATTTTCTAGTGAACATCCAAAAACTATGGATCTGGCTTTAGCAATTGAACTATTTCATAATTTTACACTGATGCATGATGATATTATGGATTTATCGCCGCTTCGTAGAAATCAAAAAACAGTCCATACTAAGTTTAATCAAAACACGGCAATACTATCGGGCGATGTGATGCTTATTAAAGCGTATAAACTTTTAGAAAATATACCCATAGAATACTTACCAAAAATATTCGTAATTCTCAACGAAACGGCAACAAAAGTGTGTGAGGGGCAGCAATTAGATTTAAATTTTGAACAAAAAATGCATTTAAGTTTAAATGATTATTTAGAAATGGTAACTTTAAAAACAGCGGTTTTATTTGCAGCATCGTTGCAAATGGGAGCAGTTTTAGGGGGGGCATGTAATGAAAGTTTAGATGCACTTTATGAATTTGGGATTAATTTAGGCATCGCTTTTCAAATTCAAGACGACTATTTAGATTGTTATGGCACTCAAAACCAATTAGGTAAAGAAATTGGAAACGACATCAAACATAATAAAAAAACAATTTTAAGTACCTATCTTTTAGACCATGGTAGCTTAGATATCATTGAGAAATTTCAACAAATTATTTATGAAGACCCGGTAGATAAGGTTGAAAAAATATTGAATATTTATAAAAGTTTAAATTTGAAAAAAAAAGTGATAGAGATGCAAACTATTTATATTCAAAAAGGGCTTAACTATTTGAATATGATTAAAGATTGTAATCCAGTTTATAAGAATTGGTTGGTTGATTTAGCAGAAAATTTACAAAATCGTACCCGATAATTAGAAATGTTGTTTATAATTTTTTATAAACCAACCTACCATTAAATTATAACTTCTCAAACCATTAGATTCGTTATTTAATAGTAAAAAGAAGCCATAAATTTTACGTATATAGTTACCAATAACATTTCCTAAGGGTGTATGTTGTTGCTTTAATTCAGCTAATGTTTTTTTTAAATCATTTGTAACTTTTTCATCAATTATTAATTTATCAATTTCAAGCCAAGACGGTTTAGTTTTATTTTTAAAATTATGTATTATTTTAGAATTTAAATAAATAGTTTCTTCTATACAATAAAAATATAAATCTATTAAAGCTGCGTATTGTATTATTTTATTTTGTGAATGTAACGAAATATAAAGGGCTATACAACTTGTTTCTAATTCGGAGCTAAACCCAAGTTGGTGGCATAATTCGTGTACGCTTATTAAGGGTGCTAAAAGCGTTGGGTTGTTATATCTTACTTGAGCTTCGTGCGTAAATGGATTAAAATATCCAGAAAATCCAAATAGATTAACAACTTCAGGAAAACTTGAAAGTTTTAATATAGGTTTTTTAATTTTACAAGCACCATTTTGGATTGAAGTATTTTGTAATTCATGTTTTGCTAAAGCAATACTTTTGTTAAAATTAAGATTTAAAATGTGGGAGTCTGGGATTTGAGACCGCAATAAATTAAGTTGTTTAACTATATAAATTCTTCCTGAATTTAAAATTGATTCGTTGTATGTTTCCGAAGTGTTTCCTATAATATTTTCAAAAATTCTATTTTTATAATTTACACCCCAGCTGAGTTTAAATATACAATAAAATAGGATTGAAAAATGACATATTTTTTTAAAACAATAATACAGATATACCTTTTTTACACGAGCTTTTGTAAAGTAAAATACAGAAGTAGTTAGAACATAAAATACATAGAATATAAAAAAAAGGTACAGGATATCGCCTATACTAAAGGAAACTAAACCAGTTAAAATTCCTAAATACATTGAAAGAGGCTTATAAAAATTATAATAATATAAATGGTAACTATAATTATTTATTTCAATGAGTTGTATAATAATTATTAAAATGATATAAATCCAATATTTAGAAAAATGCAACAAGCGCATCATAAAAAACTCATAAATTATATTTTAAGTTCTTGACGGTTCTTTTTCAAAACTTGTAGAATAAAGCGAATATGATTTTCAATACTTATTTCAAAAGCAAGACAACTCCTATTAATTTCATCTCGATCTATAGATGCAGCAAATTTTTTTTGTTTTAATTTTTTTAATACGGCATGATATTCTACGCCATTAATACCATCTGGATTCACTTGAGCGCATGCTACAATAAATCCTGTTATTTCATCACAAGCCCACAAGGCTTTATCGAGTTTTGATTTTGGGATATTATTCCATTTAGAATAATGGCAAGAAATAGCATAGGCAATTTTTTCAAATCCCATTTTTTGTAAGATTGAACAAATTATTTTAGGGTGTTCTTGGGGATATTTTTCGTAATCTGCATCATGTAGTAGTCCGGTAATAGACCATTCTTCTTCATTTTCTTTTAGTTCTTTGGCATAAGATTCCATGACCAATTGGACTGTTCGGCAATGACGTCTTAAACTTTCTGAAGTAGTCATTTCAAATAGTAGCTCTTGAAATTCTTTTAACTGTTTTGGGTTCATTTTTAACTATTTATAAGTTCTAATAAATTTTTTATTCTAATCTGAGTATCATTTTTTTTCTTGTTTTCTAATTCAATAACCTGAGGTTTAGCATGGTTTAAAAAATTAGGGTTATTTAATTTAAGTTCAAGTGATCTTAAAAATTGTTCTTGGTGGGTTAGTTCGTCTTTTAATTTCTGTTTATTATTTTCATTAGTTGCTTTTTGAGAGGAGACTAAGTAAAATTTTATTCCTTCGTAACTAATTGAAAATCCATACTCTTTGAAAAGTTGATTATTTTTTTGAGCCTCATCAACTGATATTATATTAATTTTTGAGATATGAACTAATTTATCTAAAATGGGCTCAAGTATTTTAATATTAAGGTCATGTGCATGCGTATCTAAAGTATATAAAGAAAGCTGTGTATCCTTAGAAAATTGGTTTTGTTGTTTTATTAATCGAATTTGAGTTACAAGGTATTTATAGAGTTCGTTCAATGTAATCAAAGTCATATTGGGATTTATATTTGTTGGCAATAGGGTGTTATTCAAAATAGGGCTATATGAATTTTTATCAAACCCTTGCATTATATATAATTGAAAACGAATTTCTTCAGTGATAAATGGAAGATACGGGTGTAACCATAGTAATAATAATTCAAAATTATCTATAGTTTTTTTCCAAGATATGAAACTTGGTTTTTCTGAAAGATTAGGTTTTAGTATTTCTAAGTACCAGCTACAAAAATCGTTCCAAATTAATCCATAGATTAGTTTTAAGTTTTCTGACAATTTAAATTGTGCATAATTTTGGGTTATTTCGGCAGATTTATAACAAAGGTAAGATTGAAACCAGGTGTGGGCAAATTCTTCTTTTGTTGAAAGTTGGGCTTCTGATTCATGATTGGCATACCAGTATTCTAATAATTTTAAGGCGTTCCAAAGTTTATTGATAAATTCTTTACCTTGAGTTATATATTTTTCATCAAAAAGAAGGTCATTTCCTGCGGGTGATGAAATCATGATGCCAAAACGAACCGCATCTGATCCATTGGTTTCAATGAGTTGTAGTAAATCTGGTGAATTACCTAAGCTTTTACTCATTTTGCGTCCTATTTTATCGCGAACGATCCCGGTAAAGTAAACGTTTTTAAATGGTATTTGATTGGTAATTTTTATCCCGGACATAACCATTCTGGCTACCCAAAAGAATATAATTTCTGGTGCAGTAACCAGAACACTGGTTGGGTAGAAAGCATTAAAATTTTTATTATGAGGTTCTGAAATACCTTTAAAGACTTCGATAGGCCATAACCAACTAGAAAACCAAGTATCTAAACAATCGTCATCTTGGGTTAAGTTTAGATGTGTGGTTTCTGGATATTTTTTATGAACATCAGCTAAGGATTCTCCAACATAGATATTTTTATTTTGGTCGTACCAAGCTGGAATTTGATGTCCCCACCATAATTGGCGGCTGATACACCAATCTCGGATATTTTCTAACCAATTTTTATATAGATTAATATATTTTTCTGGGTAAAATTTAATATCTTGATTAAGAACGGCTTCTAAAGCTGGTTGGGCGAGTTCTGGCATTTTTAAAAACCATTGTAAGGAGAGTTTAGGTTCAACGATGGCGCCTGTACGTTCGCTAAATCCTATTTGGTGTTTATAAGGTAAAACCTTGTTAAGGAATGGTTTTAAATCTTCTACTATTAATTGTCTAACCTCTAATCGATCTAAACCAATATAAATTTGGGCTTCTTGGTTAAGGGTACCATTATCATGAAAAATAGAGGGTATTGGCAGGTTATGCTTTTTACCAATATTAAAATCGTTAGTGTCGTGCCCTGGTGTTAT
Source organism: Alphaproteobacteria bacterium (assembly GCA_030053915.1). Lineage (GTDB taxonomy): Bacteria > Bacteroidota > Bacteroidia > Chitinophagales > Chitinophagaceae > JASGCT01. The sequence continues at coordinate 11,527 of JASGCT010000021.1, read as the reverse complement.
TTTGAGAGCTCCGGTGCCAAAATTAGGGTCCACATAATCATCGGCAATTATAGGTATTTTTTTATGAATTAAAGGAACTATGGCGTGTTTACCTATAAGATGTAAATATCTATTATCGTTTGGATTTACGGCTATTGCTACATCGCCCATAATGGTTTCGGGACGCACTGTAGCTATTGTAATTGATGTTTCAGGATTTTCAAATATAGAATAGTTTATAAAATAGAGGTTATCCTCTTGTTCTTTATGAATAACTTCTTCGTCACTAAGTGCAGTTTGAGCAATAACGTCCCAATGCACCATTCTAAAATCACGATAAATGAGACCTTCTTCATATAGTTGTACAAACACTTTGATAACCATTTTTGAGTAGGTGTCATCCATGGTAAAAGCTGTTTTAGACCAATCTAAACTACATCCTAATTTTTTAAATTGTTCAAGAATGATATTACCATATTTATTTTTCCAATCGTAAGCGTGTTTTAAAAATTCGGTTCTAGTGAGTTGGCTTTTAAGGATACCTTTGGTCTTAAGCATTTGCAGCACTTTGGCTTCTGTTGCGATGGATGCGTGGTCGGTACCTGGAACCCAACATATATTTTTCCCTGATAGTTTTGCATGTCTTACCAGAATGTCTTGTATGGTATTATTGAGGCAATGTCCCATGTGTAAAACACCAGTAACATTAGGCGGTGGAATAACGATTGAAAAGTTTTCTTGGTTGGGGTTCGATTCTTTTGCTATAAAAATATTATGGTCAAGATAAAATTGATACCACTGATTATCATTTAAAGTATTGTAAAATTTAGGTAGGTTCATACGTATTTAAAATTTTGCAAATATATAACAAAATTTTGATTAATTAAAATCTTTTTGAAAGGTGAATCGAATTCCTTGCCTATTTCTTCTACCAAATTGAATTCCTGTATAATCTAATGAGCTGTTGGTAAAAATAATTAATTTCAATTTTTTATCTTTTGTTAAATCTACTTCGGCATTTACATTGGGAAGAAAGGCTAATTTATTAGTTTCGTAGGTTGTGCTTCCTAAATTAAAATCAATACCAGGATTAACACTTAAAATTAACTTGTCATTAAAAAAACTTTTTGAAACTTTAAAATTTATTAAGTTTCTATCTACTAGAAGCGAGGTAGATGGGTTATTGGACCCTGTAGATTGGGTAATTAAATTTAAACTATTATAGAAGGACGTTCCAAAATCGAAAGAAAAGCTTTTGTCTTTTGAAATTTTATTAAGTAAATTATTTAAAAGGGCATTTAATTGATTTGAAATAATTTTTGATAAAGTGTTATAACCGATACTTGAATAGTTATAGTGTGCGGTGTTAAAATTTCCAGCAATATTGCCAATTGGAGCAAAGGATTGAAATAAAATTAAGAAACCTACTTGTTTTAAAATTTCGTTTTCATTTTGCTCCAATTGTTTTAGGAAAACATTAAAATCGTTATTTGTTAAAATAGGGGCATCCGGTGGAAAATCAAGTCTAAAACTAATTTTAGGGTTATTGAGTTTTTCTTTCATGACTGCTACGATATAAACGGGTCCTTTATAAGATTTAATATTAGATGAGAATTGACTATTGCCAACCAAGTCGGTAATACTAACAGGTTGTGTTTTATAGACGGCTTCTATATTAATATTGGCTTCTAAAGGTTTGTCAGCCCATTCTATAAAATTATTTCCATTGGGTAAAATTTCGAATGAGGTTCTTAAAAGCGATTGAAAATTAATATCATATTTACCTTTATCGATATTGTAGACACCTCGAATTGAAACGGGTTTGGAGTTACCACCAGAAATTACAATATCTCCGTGTCCGGATCCAGAAATGATATCGTCATCATCTAAAATTACAGAAATGTCGCTATTATTAAGTACTTTTAGGTTTAAGTTATAACTATAATTAGTTTTAAAGTAATAATTATTTAGAGTTTGTGCTTTAGGTGATATGCTTTTAAATTTAATAAATGTTTCTTCTACAAATTCTTTTTCATCAATGTTTTGAATAAAAAATTTAGTATTATTTCCTGTTGTTGCATCGATATTAAAATTTAAATTGTCATCGTTTCCTGTAAGTGAAAAATTTATCTTCCCAAATACAGTTCCATAAAAATTGTCGTTAGACTTTTTAATTGAATTTAATACAAGGATATTGTTGGATAAAATAGTAATATTATACGAAAATTTTTTAAAATAATTATGTTTTAAATTTCCATAAACTTCTCCTTTATTATTAAATTTATCTTTTATTATTACAGGATTAATGATGATGTTGTCTGGATTAAAATTAAATATGGCTGTATCAAAATAATAATTAACTTTATTAAAACTGACGCCAATTTCTCCATTTATAACTTTTAATTGCCCTTCAATATTAGGCTCGTCAATACTTCCATTAATATTTAAAAATCCGTAAGTTGTTCCTGATATTTCGCTAAAAAAATCTTTGAGTAAGGGATATATTATTTCGACTGTAGTGCCTTCAAAATTTAATTTTGTTAATTCAAGGGGTGCTTGAAAATTTTTAGTGTTATAAATGCCATTAACGTGGAAATTAAAATTATTATTATGTGATGATATTTCATATTGAATTTTTTTAGAACTATCATAATTTGCAAAAATTGAAATTAACCCTAAAGAATCATTTTGAATTTTGAAATTATGTATATTAATAGCTGCCTCAGATGTAAAATTGTTGAGTAATTTATTAAAAACAATATTACCATCTATAATCCCACTGGCTTTAATTTTTGGAAAAAAGACAGACGTGAATTCTTGTAAAGATACATTATTAAAATTTAAATTTAAATCTGTTAATTTTCTATTAAAATTAGAACCATTGCTGAGGCTTATTTTTTGAATGCCGTTTTCAAGGCTTATGTTTTTTGTGTAAATAATTGGTTTTTTGTATGTTATTTCGCCTGTGGGGTCAAAATTCCAAATAGAATCATATATTTTTAAAATAGACGGGTTCTGTTTGAGCGTCCAAATATTTTCTTTATTGATATTTAGCAACGTATTAAAATCTAAAAAGAATCTTTGGTCTTTAGAACCAACTTTTAGTCTTAAGAAATTGCTATCATTATAGGTAACTGAATTTAAGATTAGATTATTAAGAATACTTGTGTCATTCAATTTTATTTTATCTATTGTAAAATTTGAATACAATTTATTTTGACTGTCGTACATAGTATATTTTGATTGCACCAAGTTTAAATTATTATAATTAACAATAGGAAGTGTCATTTTAAAATACAATGGCTTTTCAAAAGAATATTCACCAATAATATTAGAATTGTCAAATCCAGAAATATCATTCGTAAAAATTTTTAAAACAGGAGAAATCTTAATTACATTAATATTTAAAGATAATTCAGGTTCGGTGGTTTGTTGTAAATTATTAGAATTTAATAAATTAGGTATATATTTTTGAAATAATTTATTTTTAATTGTTACTAATTTTGTTAGTGGTAAATTAGACTTTACATACCCATTTAATATATCACTTTCGATAGTATAATTTAAAACATTATTTAACGTTGATATTTTAAACGAAAACGTCTTCATATAATGTTTGTATTTTGGGTTTTCAATATGTATATCTGAAAGAGACACCGAACCTAAAACATTATTTAAGGTATTGCCCGTTAAATTAATTTCAAATTTTGATTGCCCATAAATATGTTTATTATGATTTAAAATTTCTTTAATATCTATATAATTAAGATTTCCTTTTAAAAAATAAGAATTTTCTAATAAATTTATTTTTACCAAACTATTCAACTTTATATTTTTGTCATCAATACTTAAATCACCAATAAAATTTTTGTTTTCAAAATTCCCTTTCAAATTTAAATTTTTATATTGATATGAATTGAAAATAAAACTACTAAATTTTCCATTAATGTAAACTTTAAGTTTATTAAAATTTAAACCTGAACCATTTATGTCTCCTATAAAATCAACATTGCCAAACTGATTCACATTAAGCCATTTATTTAAATTTAATCCTTCAGTACTGATACTGCCTTTATAATTTGAATTATTATTTGCTAAAAACTGAAAATTAATGTTATGAAGAATTTTACCAAATTTCGATAAAATGCTACCTTGTGAAGACAGATTGTGTCTGGAATATATAATTTTACCCTGATAACTAAATTTACCAATACTATCTCCGATATGTAAATTATAAGTTTGAATTTTTGGAAAAATCATTTTTAAATCTGTAATATTAGTAACCAAGTTATAAACTTTGCCTGATATTGTAATTTTATTAGAATCAAGAAAATTATAGACGCTTAACGAACTTTTTAAACTTGTTTCACGCCCCATTGAAACCTGAATATTTTCAAATTTCAATGAGTCAATATCTCCAATTAATTCCCCTTTAAAATGAATAGTTTGGGTAGGAATTTTTATTTGATTTCCTAAAAGATATTTAAGGTCTTCGCCATTGATAATAGAAGGACTAAAGATTGCTTTAATTTTTAAATGCTTTAATTTATAATCTTTTTTATTAATTTTCAATTTGGGATGTATGATAATATTACTTTGAATTAAACTAAGATTGGTTTTTAGATTAAAATTTTGTAATGCTAAGCTATTATTTTGATATATAAATTTTAACTTTAAGTGATTAATATTCAATTTATTATAGTATCCTTTACAAAAAATATCACCTTGAATTTTATTTGAGTCTATGCGAATCGATTTTAATTTTATTGAAAAATTATTGAATATACTTTTATCAATAAACGTATTATTGTTTTGTTTTATTTCATTGGCTTTTATTTTTAATATGTTTAAATTGTTAATTTGAATTTTTATTGGAATTTTTAGAGTAGCACTAAAATTTAAAATTTTATTTATATCAAACGAATCTTCAAGTTGGTTTTCATTTTTATAATTTAATAAATTACAATCTAATTTATCAATGGTAAAATCATTAATCTTAATTTCATTAAAAGTTTCATTAAACTCTTTAAAACTAATATTTGCTTTACTTAATTGAAAGGTATTTTTAAAATTATTATTTTTAGTATGTATAATTTTTGTGTTTCTAAATTCAATTTTTTGTAAATTTATTAAACTATGCGATGATTTTGAATGGGAAGATTTAGAAGTTAATACTTTTAAAATATAATCGATATTTGTTGAGTCGTTATCGTATTTATTAATTTTAAGTTGACAATCATCCGCAACAATATAGTGAATATCAAATTTTTTGTTTAAGAAAAACCAATCTGTTGTTGCTATTGAAAGATGATTCACTTTTAATACGGTGTCATGTTGAAAATCTAAAATATAAACACTATCAAAATTAAATTTATTAAACAGCTGATAATTCACATTTTTAAAATATATTTTTAAGCCTGTATTATCATAAATTTGATTTACAACAAATTGGGTTATTTTATTTTGGACAAATTTAGAATAGAGACTAAAAAAAAAGCAAATACATAAAAGTATTATTGTTAAAAATATTTTAAACGTTATTTTGGTAATCTTTTGTATTTTAGGCAATTTTTTTGGTACAAATTTACATAATATTTAGTAAATTTATATTAATTTTTTTTATAAAACATGAAGAATTTGTCTTTTAAGTCTATAAATTAGAATTTTGTCTCTTATTATTTTAATAAAATTGTTAATTTTTTGCAAAAAAAATGTATTTTACAACTGCTTAAATTATTATTATGATTAAAAAAGTTATTTTTTTTGTATTGTCTTTATTGATTGTTAATATATTAGCTGCACAATATAGTGTTGAAGGTGTTGTTATAGATAAAAAGGGAATGCCGATTGTGGGTGTTTCAGTGAGCGAAAAAGGAACTAATAATCGGGTAGAAACCAATCAAAAAGGGCAATTTAAAATTATAGTACAATCCGAGAATCAATTTTTAATTTTTTCACATGTTGGTTTTAAGAAACACGAGTTTGTTGCTAATAATTCAAAATCAATAACCCTTTTAGCCGATGGCGAAGATCTTCAAGAAGTGGTGGTAACGGCATTGGGTATTACAAAACAATCAAAAACCTTAGGATATTCTGTTTCCCAGTTGAAAGGGGAACAATTTACGGAGTCACGGACTGCTAATATTGGTAATGCGTTATCAGGAAAGGTTGCCGGGGTTAATATCTCACCTCCTGCTTCTGGAGTCGCTGGTTCAAGTAGGGTTGTTATTAGAGGCGGGTCTTCACTTGGAGGCAATGAGCAACCCTTGTATATTGTAAATGGCGTGCCTATTGAATCGGCCAATCAAGGCAATGCTGGGATTTGGGGGGGCAATGATGCTGGTGATGGACTCACTCTAATTAATCCCGATGATATAGAAACCCTATCTGTATTAAAAGGAAATACAGCGGCGGCACTTTATGGCTCCAGGGCGGCAAATGGGGTGATTATAATAACTACAAAATCTGGAGCCAAAACCAAAAAAGGCATGGGCGTATCTTTTAATAATAATACCACATTTGATAGAGCCTATAATTTAACTGATTTTCAAAACGTTTATGGACCTGGAAATAACGGACAAGTAGCCGTATCTAAAACTGACGCACTTCAAAATGGCAGTTTAACAAATTGGGGCAAAAAGTATGATGGGGCGCTTGTTTGGCAATTTGATACCACTCGACCTTATACAAATACCAATGAAACTCTAAACGATTTTTATAGAATTGGTGTCAATTCAACCAATACAATCGCCTTTAGCGGTGGTGATGCTAACACAAATTATCGATTTTCTGTTTCCGATTTAAGAGCTCAAGATATTGTACCAAATTCTACCTTAGCCAGAACGAATTTTAATTTTAACATTTTTAGCAAATTAGGTAAAAAGCTAACATTACAAGTTTCTGGACAATACAATAAACAAACAGCTACAAACCGACCACGATTATCCGACCCAGTTGGAAGTACTATATTCTTAGCAATTTTTAAAACCACTACTTTGCCCTTTAGTGTTATAAAAGGCGCAACTGGACGGGGTGATTTGCCAAATGGTCAAGAATTAAGAACGCAGTCTAGTGTTTATATTACTAATCCGTATTGGGCGGCTTATAATTTATATAGACAAGATAAAACTGATAGAATTGTTGGCAATGTATCATTAAGATACGACATAACTAAATGGTTATACTTACAGGGTAGATTAGGGACTGATTTTAGCGTAAGAAATGATAAATCTTACACAGGTTATGGAACAGCCTATGCACCTTTGGGAGATGCTTATGAATCTTTTACTACAAATAGAGAGGATAACTATGATTTTATTTTAGGTTTTAAAAAAGACATTAATAAAATTTCAGTGGATGCTTTTTTAGGAGGAAACGCACTTATTAAAACTGCTATTTCCAAATCCGGCGGCGGGAACAATTTTGTAATTCCTTTTTTTAATTCTATTAATAATCTTACTACATCAACTTTTAGTTATGGTTATTCACAAACAGCTATAAATTCAACGTATGGTTCATTCTCAATTGGATGGGATAATTATTTATTTCTGAACTTGACAGGTCGCAACGATGTATTTTCTACCCTCGCGCCTCAGTCTAATTCAATATTTTATTCCTCCGCGGGGCTTAGTTTTATTCTTTCAGATGTTGTTGATTTAGGTAAAATAGATTTTTTAAAATTCAGAGCTTCTATTGCTCAAGTTGGTGGCGGGGCACCAGATCCTTATGGATTATATACAACCTACAATTTTGGGAATCAAAGCCCAAATGGTGCAAGTTTAGGCTACATTAGTAACGCGAGTATTCCAAATGCTAAGTTACAACCCTACTCTTCAACAGAATACGAGTTTGGGATAGATTTAAGATTATTGAAGAATCGTTTAGCCTTTGATATAGCCTTGTATAATCGAAAAACGATTCATGGTATTTTGGGTCTCGGGATATCTCCTACATCCGGTTTTAATAGCACAACAGTAAATATTGCTGAACTAAGAAATAGGGGTATTGAGGTATTAATAAATGCTACACCTATTAGTACAAAAGGGTTTGAATGGAAAATTAGTTTTAACATGGCTTATAATCAAAGTACTGTCTTAAATTTAGGTAAAGATGCCTTTGGTAATAATGTCCAGTATATTAATTTATCACAATCACGTATTATGAGTGGTGAAAGTACTAGACATGTGGTTGGGCAACCTGCAGGCGTACTTTATGGTTTTAAACACCGAACTATTAATGGCGTCAAAGTGTATGATAGTAACACAGGCTATCCAATACAAAGTCTCTCTGTAGAACAATTAGGCTTAGGTCGAGCACCCCTTTCAGGCGGTATCACTAACACCTTTACTTATAAAAATTTTAAATTAGACTTTTTGATAGATATGAGGTTTGGAGCAAAAATTATTTCAGGCACAAATAATATTGCTTATGATTTTGGATTGCACAAAAGTACTTTAGAAGGTAGAGAAACTGGTTTAAGTTTTTCTGGTGTGGACCAAAATGGTAATCCAAGAACTTGGAATATTCCGGCAAATTTAGTTCAAAATTATTATCAAACGCTATCTTCAATAACTGAAACATTTACCTATGATGCATCTTATGTAAAATTAAGACAATTTTCTTTTGGCTATATCTTCCCAACTAAATGGTTTCGTAATAAAATACAAGGACTCACTGCCTCAATTGTTGCAAGAAATATATTATTATTATGGTCAAATGTTCCTAACATAGACCCAGAATCTACCTATAGTACCAACGGGAATGACCAAGGGTTCGAATTTTTTTCTTTACCTCAATCTCGAAATATAGGTTTTAATATCAGTTTCAATTTTTAATGTATTTACTAAAAATCATATCATGAAAACAAAATCAATAATCACTTGGATTTTATTACTAACAATATTCTTTATGAATTGTAAAAAAAATATTTCAGAAATTAATTTGAACCCTAATGCAACCACATCAATTAATGCTATTTATTTATTCACTACAGGACAACTTCAGATTGGCGGAGAATATGAAAATACCAGAATTGTGGGTTTGTACGTATCACCTATGATTCAGCATACGGCATCAACTAGTTATGCTGTTTTTGGTGATAAATATCAAAATAACGGCGGCTCTGGTGCATACATGGAATCGCATTATACCGGTGTTGTTAAATTACTATCTAATGCCATCGCATTGTCTAATGATGATCCTAAACAAAATTATACCAATGCCATCGCAACAATTTTACGAGTGTTCGATTTACATCGCATGACTGATATTTATGGTGATATTCCTTATACGCAAGCAGGCTATGGGTTACAAGATTCTAAAAATTGGTTCCCAATATACGAAAATCAAAAAGATATTTATAGCTACATGGTTAATGATTTAAAAGCTGCAAGAGATAAATTAAAAACTTCGGCTATCCCTATCATTGCTAAACAAGATTTTATTTATAATGGAGATGTATCTAAATGGATAAAACTTGCCAATGCTTTGCTGATGCGGATAGCCATGCGGATGAGTAGTGTTGCGCCTGACTCAGCTAAATATATTTTTATTGAAGCAAATGCATCAGGAACTTTTGTTTCAAATTTTGATAACGCAACTATTAAATACGGACCCTCAGGCGTTAATAATAATGGATTAAGCGATGGTTATGCTGGTAGCAGAAAATATGCTTTTTACAATGATATTAGAATTAGTAAAACTTTTATGGATTGGATGAAAAATAATAATGACCCAAGAATTAGCATTATTAGTGGCGGTACAGTTGTTGATACTACAAAAATACCAAGCACGCTCTCAACTGAGCAAATTGGTTTGCCAAATGGCTATACTGATCAATCAATCCGAACTGTCTTACCCCAAAATGTTCTCAATATTTTTAAAGTGGAAGATATTAAATATAATGCTTTTGCTGTTATGAATCCTAAATATTTAGATTGGGAAGATCCTTATTTGCTTATTACATACTCTGAAATTGAATTTATGAGAGCTGAAGCTGCAATAAAAAGCTGGATTACTACAGATCCTAATACGCATTTTACAAATGGCGTTACGGCGGCCATTCAGAATTGGATTGCCTTTGACCCAAGTTTTGCAGTGGCTGATACTGCTATAACTTCTTATCTTAATCGCCGAGCTTTTAATTTAGTTTCTAATACTGATAAATTAAGATTAATTGGCGAAGAATACTGGGCGGCTACTTTTTTAAATGATATTGAATCATGGTGTAATTGGCGTAGAACAGGATACCCAATTTTAAAACCCACTCAGGATATTAACGCTGCGGAAAAACCAAATGCCATTCCAAGAAGATTAAGATACTGGGATTATGAAATTACAGCGAACCCCGAACATATTAATGCAGCAATTAAACGCATGGGCGCCGATATGTTCGTTACCAGAGTATGGTGGGATGGGGGGAAGTAAGTTTTAAAATATGAATAAATATTTCGCATATACCAGCTTTTAGCCATACCTATAGCGCTTCAAAAAAGAATAACACCTGTAGTAAAGTAAAAAGTCGTTTTATCGGTATGCGCAAAATGAAATTTTTTAATAGAACCCTAAAAATAGCATTTTTAAATTGAATATTCGGTCTGGCACTATTTAGAATTTAGTCTAAATTTATAATATTTAAAATCTGCGCAAATGCGAAGAAAATTCGGTGGAAAATACTTAAATTATTGTTATAAATAAATTGTTAATTGCAACCTAATTTTTTTTTATGAAAATCTCCATTTTGTTTAGTGTTTTATTGTTATTTTTATTTAATACAAGTTATTCACAATTAGTACCTTATAGTTATAAACAGCATCTTATAACTATAAATTTTGATAGTTTACCTAGTTCAGGAAGCTATCAGTTGAAACGCGCACGAAGTTTATATAGTTTAAGCGATACACCTTTTAGTTTTAAACAAGTTGAAGGGTGGTGGTTTTATCAAACAGCAGGCAGTGGACTACAATCACTTTTTAATGTAGGAACTGGTAGTAGTAATATAGGTGGCGTGTATAGCACCGGGTTAACTAAACAAAAAAATCGTTCATTAGGAACTTTAGCCACCGCAAGTGGTAGTTATTGTATTGGTTGGGTTATTAAAAATGCTTCAGACAGTCCTTTAAATTGTTTTACCCTGTCGTTCATAGCAAAACAATGGCGTAAAGGGGGCTCTGGTCAGAAAAATGTATGTCGCTTTAGTTATGCTATACATTATGATAGCAATCCTTTACATCTTTTATATCTCTATAATAGTAAAGGTAATTATGAAAGTATCGATACAAGCTTGGGAAGCAATTCGTTGGTTGGCGATAGCAGTTTTAATCAACATCGTTATTTTGTTTCTATAGAAAATTTAAATTGGTTACCCAATAGCTGTTTGCATTTACGTTGGGAAGACAATGATGATATAGGAAGCGATGATCTTTTAGCATTAGATGAAGTATCTTTTAAAGCATGGCAAAAAATAGATAGCTCAATAATTCCAAACCCCAATCTGCCGGATAGTTCCGTTAATCAAGATAGTACCAATCAGCACAACCCCAATCCGCCG